>MEQV01000244.1:0-346 GCA_001770355.1 Betaproteobacteria bacterium RIFCSPLOWO2_02_FULL_62_17 | reverse complement strand
CAGGCACCGGCAGCGAAGTGTCGCGCGGCGCGGGCATCCACGCCACGCCGACCAGCCGCGGCGAAGGCATCAACGGACCGTACATCGTGCCGAAGCTCGCGATCTGCGATCCGGAGCTTACCTTCTCGCTGCCGAAACACCTCACCGCCGCCACCGGCATGGATGCACTGTCGCACGCGGTGGAGAACTACCTTGCCAAGGGCAATAATCCGCTGGGCGATGCCATCGCGCTGGATGCCATCCGCCGTGTATTCACCTGGCTGCCCAGGGCGGTCGCCAACGACCGCGAGGCGCGCTACCACATGATGATGGCCTCGATGGAAGCCATGATCCCCTGCAAGGGCCT
>MEQV01000243.1:3850-18869 GCA_001770355.1 Betaproteobacteria bacterium RIFCSPLOWO2_02_FULL_62_17 | reverse complement strand
GCACTCCGTCGGCGCGGCTTATTCCTGCAGCGGAATCCCCGCGACCTTCACGGCGTTTTGCACCAGCGCGAACTCGCGGCGCACACGCGCCGTGAACTCCGCCGGAGTGCTGAGGACGATGAGCTGCTTGTCCTCGTCCATCTTCTTCACGATTTCGGGCTGCTGGAATCCCTTCACGTACGCGTCGCGAATGCGCCGGACAATGGGCTCGGGCAATCCGGCCGGTCCCGCGAGCCCGACCCAGTCTGGGATGGCCTGGTAACCCGGCAGGATGTCGTCGAAAGCCTGCGCTCCGGGAGGAGCGATCGCCTTAAGCTTCGGCTCGGTGCTGGTAATGCCCACAACCTTCATCTTGCCGGCCTGGATCATCGGCCGCACGACCGACCAAGTGATCATCATCAGCGGCACCTGGTTGCCCAGCAGCGCAGGAATCATCTGGCCGAAGCCCTGGTACGGCGCATGCAGCACGTCGAAGCCGCCGCGCAGCTTCGCCAGCTCGCCGTTGATGTGCCAGGAGCTGCCGATGCCCGACGTTGCCCAGGTCAGCTTGCCCGGATTTTTCTTCGCATAGTCGACCAGCTCGGCGAGGCTGTTCACCGGCACCGACGGGTGGGCGACGATAAGTCCGAGCGGCTCGATGCCCTGGCTGATGTAGGTAAAGTCGGTCAGCGGGTTGTACGGGGTGTGCTTGCGCACGCCTGGCGCTACCGTGACCGAGTTCCCCAGGGTCACCGCCAGCGTGTAGCCGTCGGCGGGCTGGCGCGCGGTGTACTCGTGGCCGATCACGCCACCCGCGCCCGAGCGGTACTCGATCACCCAGGGCTGCCCGAGTTCCTTCTCGATCGTGGGCATGATCTGCCGCGTGACGACGTCGACGCCGCCTGGCGGGTAGGAAATGATGACGCGCACCGGCTTGATCGGATATGCCTGCGAGAGCGCCGACGCGCTCGCAAATACGAGCAGTGTGGCAAGGATGTAGCGGATTGTGCCGTTCATGATCTCCCCCTCCCTTGCTGGTCTGGCGATCTATCGCCAGTATTGGGCATTTCCGCGGTCCCGTAAAGACATGGTCTTTTCCGATGAGCGCCGGTGCGGACTCGCGGCGCCTAATTGAAGTGCTGCCCAGCATGCCATTACCCCGCAGGCGAGACAAATATTAGTGACATTACTTTGTCAATAACAAGCATTGACGTGCATTAAGCAGTCAATTCAATTAGTTACTGAGTAAACACGGGTTCGATCACGGCCCATCGCGCGGCACTGAACATAATCGGTAAATTGTGCGGCAATTTCAGGCCGCAAACATCATGAACGGGGAGACCCTTATGCCGGCGCGAGGCAAGTCTTCGATTGATTTTCTTATCCGTTTATCTACGATCTGATTTCGCCGCGCGTATCCATCAATCGCGTGGCCCGCCTGCCATTCATTTGCGGCGCCGCCGCAGCGTGGCCAGGTGGCGTATCGCCGCCGCCAGCGCGATGACGGCGGGAGGTTGAACGCGTTCACGCTTGAAGCACATGGAAGGCACGCGCACCGGAAGCGGCCTGTCGATGGGAATGGCTCTGAATGCATCCCCGATGGTAACGGCGTTCTCCGCGACGATGGCGGCGAGGCCGGTCTTCTCGACCAGCCTGGGCACGGTGCCGAATCCGACCAGCTCAATCACCACCTCGGGCTGGGCGCCGACGCTGCGCAGCAGGCCCTCCAGCAATTGCCGGTAATCGGTTCCCAGCGGAAGAATCACGCCCTGACGGTGCAGGTCCAAGAGGCGAATCTTCTTCCTTCGCGCGAGCTTGTGATCCTTGCGAACGAAAAGCACCGCCTGTTCTTCGTAGAGCGCCTCGACAACCAATCCATTGCCCGATAAAGGCAGATAGGCCAGCCCGACATCCAGCGTCTCCTCCATCAGGCGTCGTTCGATCTCGCTCACCGTGGCAATTTCTTCAATGCGAACGCTGATGCCGGGGTTGGATTCGAACAGGATGGAAAGGCTGTCCGGCACCACTGAGACCGACAAAGTCGACGGGGCGCCGATGCGCACGTGGCCGCTGGCGTTTCGCCGGGGGCGGCTGACTTCGAGCACGGCGCTGTCGATCTGCGCAAGCACTGCGCGGGAGTGCGAAAGAAAGGCTTCACCTTCTGCGGTGAGCGCGATGCGGCGAGGCCCTCTGGTAACCAGATGCTTGCCCAGCTCGTCCTCGAGTTGCGCGATCTGATGCGACAGGGTCGGCTGGCTGACATGCATCTGCCAGGCGGCCCTGGTGAAGCTCAGCGTTTCGGCGAGCGCCACGAAGTAACGGATATGGCGTAACTCCATCAAATAACTCCAAATATTGGCCCTTCCAGTTATAGATGCTATCTATGCACTTGTATAGAAATTTTTCAATTGTCTCGGCCGTGAGCTGGTGACAAGCTGCCGGGCTGATTTTTCCCTCTGACCCTCTGAAATTAAAACGCGAGGCCCTTTCGTGAGCAAACAAAATCCGTCTTCACTTCGACTCCATACGCGCCTGGCCGCCGACATCGGCGGCACCTTCACCGACGTGGCCGCTTTCGATGAGAAGACCGGCCGCATGCTGCTGGGCAAGGCCCTCTCCACGCCGCGCAACATGGTCGAGGGCATCAGCACGGGGGTGGCGAAGGCGGGCACTACCTACGCCGAGGCCTCCCTTTTTCTGCACGGCTCCACCGTCGCCATCAACACCATGCTCGAGCGCACCGGCGCGAAGACCGCACTCATCACCACAGAAGGCTTTCGCGATGTCTACGAGATCGGCCGCATCAACCGGCCCGATGCCTACAACCTGTTCTTCAAGAAACACGTGCCGCTGGTTGAGCGCGCGCTGCGCTTCGAGATCAAGGAGCGCATGACCGCGGAGGGCGAGGCCTATATCCCGCTGGATGAGGCCAGCGTTCATGCCGTGTGCGACAAGCTTGCGAAACTGGATATCGAGGCCGTGGCGATTCTGCTCTTGCACTGCTACCGCAACCCCGAGCACGAGCAACGGGTGAGGGCGATCGTGGAGAAGCGCCTGCCCAAGGCTTTCGTGAGCGCCTCGCACGAGCTCTCCCAGGAATATCGGGAATTCGAGCGCACCTCCACCGTCGTGGCCAATGCCTTCATCGGTCCGCGCGTGAGCCGCTACATCGCCGGGATCAACGACCACATCCGCTCCTCGGGGTTCAAGGGCTCGTTCCTGGTGGTGCAGTCCACAGGGGGTTTGTACGAGTCCCACCAGGCGCAGGTGCAGTGTGTGCGCATGCTCGAATCCGGCCCCGCGGCCGGGGTCATCGGCGCGCGCGCCCTGTGCCATGAAATGGGCCTTGGGGATGCGGTGGCCTTCGACATGGGAGGCACCACCGCCAAGGCGGGGGTGATCTACAAGGGCGAGGTGCTCACCACCGGAGCGGCGCTCATCGGGGGCTACAACCAGGCGCTGCCGGTGCAGATCGCCATGGTGGACGTGTTCGAAGTGGGCACGGGCGGGGGCAGCATCGCCCTCGTGGATGAGAGCGGCGCTTTGAGGGTGGGCCCGCAGAGCTCGGGCGCCGAGCCCGGCCCCGCCTGTTACGGCCGCGGCGGCCAGTTGCCCACGGTGACCGATGCGAACCTGGTGCTCGGACGCCTGGGTGCGGACCGCTTCCTGGGCGGGGAGATGAAGCTCGACGTCAAGGCCGCCGAGAAAGCCATCTACGAACACATCGCCAAGCCGCTGGGGGTGGACGTCATCCACGCGGCCGACGGCATCCTGCGCATCGCCACTACCGCCATGTCCTACGCGGTGAAGGCGGTGTCCACCGAGCGGGGCCTGGACGCAGCCGCGTTCTCCCTGATTGCCTATGGTGGCGCGGGCCCGCTGCACGCCTCGGCCATTGCGCGCGAGATCGGGCAGCAGACGCTCATCGTGCCACGCGCCCCGGGGCATTTCTGCGCCTTCGGCATGCTGTACTCGGACCTGCGTTACGACTATGTAAAGACCTGGTTCACGCGCCTGGACGATGCGCCGTTTGCCGAGATCGAGAAGATCTATGAAGGCATGATCTCCGAAGGGAAGGCAGCCCTGGCCAGCAGCGGCATCAAGCCCACCAGGGTGACCATCGGCTACGCGGTGGACATGCGCTATGTGGGACAGGAGCACCCGGTGACGGTGGATTTGTCGCCCACCGTATTCAAACGGCGCGACCGGGAGTCGATCAAGCATCACTTCGACGAAGTGCACCAGCAGCGCTACGGCACCTGCGCGCCCGATGAGCGCGCCGAGATCGTGAGCCTGCGGGCCACGGTCACCGGCGTCATGAAAAAGCCTCCGCTGGAGAAGATCGCCAGAGGGAGCAAGGCGCCGCCGGCGGGGGCGCACCGGGGAAAGCGCAGCGTATACTTCGCCGAACTGGGCAAGGCAGTGGCCACGCCCACCTTCGCGCGCGACGAGTTGCGCGCCGGCAACCGCATCGACGGCCCGGCGCTGATCGAGGAGTACGCCTCGACCACGGTGCTCCTGCCCGGGGACAAGCTGCGCGTTGATGAATTCGGCAATCTGGTGATCGAAGTCGGCAAGCGGAGCAAATAGCAGCAATGAAATCGAAAAAAGCAGGCAAGCCGCAGCCCGATGCCGTGCTGACGGAAATCATCCGCAATGGCGTGCTGGCCGTCACCGAAGAGATGAAGACCAATCTCACGCGCACGGCCTACAACATGATCATCTATGAGGCGCTTGACTTCACCGTCGGCCTCTACACGCCGGAAGGGGAGACGATTTCCATCGGCCTGGGCCTGCCGATGTTCATCCGCGGCATGGCCGAAACCGTCAAAGCCAAACTGGCGCACTTCGGCGTGAAGGGGCTCCGGCCCGGCGACATTCTGGTCACCAACGACTCCTACATCACCGGCAGCCACCTCAACCATTTCACCTTCACGCTGCCGATTTTTCACGAAGGAAAGTTATCCGCATTCGCCTGCTGCATGGCGCACTGGATGGATGTGGGCGGCGTGCTCGGCGGCTTGACTACGGACATCTATTCCGAGGGGCTGCAGATTCCGATCCTGAAGTACCAGGATGCGGGCGTGGTCAATCAGGACCTGGTCGACATTATTGCGATGAACGTTCGCGTTCCCGAACGGGGGCTGGGCGACCTGCGCGCCCAGATCACCGCGCTCAAAACCGGCGAGCGGCGTTTTCTGGAACTGCTGGACCGCTATGGACGCGAGGAAGTGCTGGGCGCGGTGCGCAACATCATGGATCAATCCGAGGCCGCGGCGCGGGGGCGCACGCGCAGCATTCCCGATGGAACCTACGAGGCCGAATCCTTCATGGACGATGACGGCGTCGATATCGGCAAACGCATTCCGATCAATGTGCGCATCATCAAAGCCGGCGATGAGATGACCATCGATCTCACTGGCGTCAGCGCTCAGGTGCGCGGCGGCTTCAATTCCGGGGCGACCACCGGTTACGGCTGCGCGCAGGTGGCGTACAAATGCATTACCTCGCCCACCGATTACCCGATCAACGAGGGAAGTTTTCGCGCGCTGAAGGTGGTGCTCAGTCCCGGCACCGTGGTGACGGCGGTGCGTCCGGCCGCCATGCGCGTGTGGATGACATTTCCGATGACGGTGGTCGACACGGCTTTGAAGGCGATGGAGCAGGCGGTGCCCGAGCGAACCATCGCGGCACACCATGCCGATCTGCTGGTGGGCATCTTCAACGGAGTGGCGCCGGCCGACGGGCGCTTTTATCTGGGAGACCTGGGGCCCACCGGCGGTGGCTGGGGCGCCAAGCACAACGAAGACGGCATGTGCGCGACGGTGTGCATGAATGACGGCGACACGCACAACAGTCCGTGCGAGCAGGTGGAGGCCAAGTACCCGGTGCTCTTCAAGCGCCATGCGCTGCGCGACGACTCCGGCGGCGCTGGGCGCCATCGCGGCGGCCTGGGGTCGGAAAAGGCGGTCATCGCGCGGGCGCGCATGAACATCAGCGTGCGTGTGGACCGCGTGCACTGCCCGCCCTGGGGGCTGCAGGGTGGAATGGCGGGGATGGGCAACAAGCTCACGCTCACGCTCGACGGAAAGGAGATAGATGATTTGCCTAACGCCAAGGTCTACGGCAGGCCGATCAAGGCCGGCGACGGCTGGTCGCTGTTTGCGGGAGGCGGTGGCGGGTTTGGGCCGCCGCACGAACGCGCTGCGGCAAAGGTTGCGCACGATGTGCGCCAGGGCTATGTCAGCCGCCAGGCGGCGCATGATATTTATGGCGTCGAACTGAATGAGCAGGGTGGGGTCGACGAATACGCCACGCGGCGGCTGCGGCTGAAATCCGCTTAAGGCGGTTTTTGCATCTTGGAATGCAACCACGCAAGACCCGGGAAGATATTGTGAAAACTCCTGTGCGCCATTCCTCTCCGATTTCCAATCGGGTCAGCCGTGAAGACTTCATCGCACCATTGAGCTATTCAGGTTGTATGCCTGCCAGCTTCACCACCTTGGCGGTGACCTCAATATCCGCTTTCATTCGGGCGACAAACTGTTCCGTATTGCTTCCGACCACCTGCGCCCCACCTTTTTCCAGTTCAGCGCGCACCTCCGCAGCATTGGCGGCCTTCATGACAGAGCCATGCAGACGAGTAACCAATGGACGCGGCATCCCGGCCGGGCCCGACATCGAGATCCACGAAGGCATCTTCTGGAACCCGCTCACCTCTTCGGAAATTGCGGGAATGCCGGGGGCTCCCGGGTATCGTTTGGTGTCGAGGATGGAAATGAAGCGCATCTTGCCCGCTTCAGCCATGGGCAAGATCTGGTTGTAACTGAAGAAGCTGATCGGAACCCGGCCCGAAATAAGATCGCCGAAGGCCGGGGCGATCCCCTTGTACGGTACGTGGCTTATCGTTACTCCGGCCACCTGCTGAAACAATTCGCCCCACAAATGGAACGCAGAGCCGATTCCGGAGCTTGCGTAGGAGAATTTGCCCGGATTGCGTTTTAAGAGATCGATCAGTTCAGTCGTGGTTTTCGCCGGCACGCCGGGATGAACCGCGATCGCCTGAAAGGTTTCGTAGATTATTGCGATGTGGCTGAAGTCCTTGAACACGTCGAAGGGCATCTGTTTCATCAGAAAAGTACCCGTCACCAATGTGCTTGAGGTCGTGTACAGGAGGTTGTAGCCATCAGGGGGGCTCTTTGCCACGAACTCCGACCCTATGACGCCGTTTGCCCCCGCCCGATTGTCGACTATGACGGGTTGGCCAAGTTCTTCGGACATGCGCGAACCGATCATGCGGCCGACCGGATCAATGCCCGCGCCCGGCGCGAAAGGAATAACCACGCGGATGGGCTTCACGGGATAGTTCTGTGCTTCCGCGCTGAACGCGAAGCCCGTTAACATAAGGGCAATAGCTGAACGCTTTAAGTCAAGTCTCATATGCTCCTCCTCCAGTAATACGCTAATGACTGCGCCAGAGAACGTTGCTCGCGCGCCGGGCGCCTTCGGCCAATGCCTGGAACTTCGCCCAAACGACCGTCGGGTGAATCAGCTGGTTTGCCAGAGCACCAGCGGCAAAGCCGCAGTCCGCGCCGGCAATAACGTTCTCTCGTCCCACGACTTGGGCAAACCGCTGGATACGTTCCGACACGAGGTCCGGATGCTCGACCAGGTTGGTGGTATGCGTGATCACCCCCGGTATCAGTACCGTGCCATCCGGGACCTTCACGTCCTTCCAGACGCTCCATTCGTGCTCGTGCCGCGGATTGGACGCCTCAAACGAATACGCCCCGGCTCGCACCTTAAGGACTATGTCGACGATGTCCTTCAGTTCCATGTCGTGTACCCGCGGGCCGACGTCGATGCTGTAACAGGTGTGGAAACGAATCCGATCCTGCGCAATGCCTTGCGTCGCATAGTTGATCATCTCAACGCGCTTCTCGGCCCACTTGCGACAGTCTTTTATGCTCACGTCAGGATTGAGCGCGTAATAAGTGACCAGGCGCGGATCGTCTATCTGAACAACGAAGCCCGCGTCGATGATCGCCTTGTACTCTTCACGCATGGCGTCCGCGAGCGCAGTCTGATACTCCTCCTCCGTGCGGTAATACTCGTTCTTCCGAGACGAGGCGACATAGGTTGAAGCTATCGCGGGAATAAACGCCTCCTCGACTGCCACCCCTTCCAGAGCCGCTTTGAGATTGGCCAAATCATTTTCAACCGCATCAGCGCCCCGATACCTGACGGGGCCCGTGCACACCCATTGAGGCAGAGACACACGCCCGATACGGGCTGATTCCTCGATCCAGTCATAGAACTCGGGGAAAGACGCGCGTTCCCTGGAACCTGCCCACGGCACCCCGGCTGTTGGCGCCGGACTCGACTTGAAGCCTTCCAACCGCTCCAGAACGTAACCGTTGAAACTGGGCTTGCTCTGCTCGCCGTCGTTCACGATATCAATCCCGCACTCCGCCTGCCGGCGTACAACTTCCTGGACAGCATGCTTCACGCGCGCGCTCAAGGCTGCCTTGTCGTAGCTTTTTCCGGTTTCCTTCGCGGCGATTACCGCAAAGAGATCAGCGGGGCGCGAAATGCTGCCCACGTGGGTGGTGAGAATCCTGTTAGTACTCCTCTTCATTGCTTCTCCGTGATTGCGGTAGCGCGGAAATTCAGTATGCCACAAAACCAATAAAACGGAATGTGTTCCGTTTTTACTCAAATCGGTGAACCGGGGAGTACGCGGATACAATCCAAAGACCATGACAAAGAAAACTTCACATCCCGCGAAATCGGCAGACGAATCCGCATCTGCAGATAATCAGATGATCGGGCGTAGGGAAGAGAAGAAGAGCGAGCGGCTCATGAGAATAAAGGAGGCGGCGCGCGCACTCTTTCTCAAAAGGGGGTATGACCGCACGACGCTCAGGAACATCGGGGTTCGCGCCGGAATCCCCGCCGTCACAATCCTGCGCTACGTCGAAGACAAGCGCGACCTGCTCTACCTGCTTTTCAACGAAGACCACGCCAAGGTCACTGAAATTGCGGTGCGGGAGATGGCCGAAACCGGGAGTTTTCTTGACGAGAGCATTGCGGGATTTCGACACTATTACCGTTACTTCGCGGCGCGCCCGGAATTAGCGCGCTGCATTCTCCGTGAAGTGACATTTATTGTGCGGCACCCGGGGAATCATGCCTTCGAGGCGTCGAGTCGCAGTTTGAACCGGATCAAACGCACTGTGGAAATTGCCAGGGCACGAGGTGAAATTCGGCATCCCGCGCACGACGAGGAAATTTCACGGCTTATATTTGAACTGTATCAAATAGAAACCCGTCGCTGGTTGCTTGCGACGAAGCCAGATATTGAGACCGGCCTTAAGTCCCTCCGCGCTTCGCTGGCCATCATCATGGAGGGTCTATCGGGAAGTTCCCTGAAACGATCAGGGTCGGCTTCGCCTTCGGGCCGTGCCCGTGCCACAAAGAAAGTGCGTAGCTCTGAATAGCAGCTTTTGCCCAGTAACCCGGATTCTGGCATCGCCGAGCCCACCGGATTGGACATAATCGGTAAAATGTGCGTGATTTTCAAGGTCCGAAATACCACGCGTCGCTCGATTGGGACAGCCCACCGGCTTCATGACCACGATTGATTTGACTGTCATTTTTGAAGAAAATTGAAATCTGAACGCCACAACCGCGCCCATGGGTGTCCACCTCGTCGGCAGCATCGGCCTGGACTCCACCGAAGAAGTGTTTTTCAAGTCTACGAACAAAGAGCAGGTCGCGCCCCACCACCTTCGGCGACCGACTCGATGCATCGATCCCCGGTATAGTTCCAGGCGCCGCGTCATCACAGGTACGCCAATTTCAGGATCGGGAGAATTATGAAATCTATGGCTTCCGCAATGCTCGCATTCCTGCTGTTCGGATCGGCGCTCGCGCCCGCTGCAGCGCAGTCGTTCCCGGCTCGCGCGGTGCGCTGGATCGTTCCCTTCCCGGCGGGCGGCGCGACCGATGCCCTCGCGCGCCCGATGGCCGATCGCCTCGCCACGCAGTGGGGGCATCCGGTCATCGTCGAGAACCGCCCGGGCGCCAATACCGCGATCGGGACCGACCAGGTGGCGAAATCGGCGCCCGACGGCCACGTGCTCGGCATGGTGACTTCCGCCCTGCATATCAATCCACTGCTCGGCCAGAACCTGCCCTACGACACGCTAAGTGACCTGACCGGCGTGATGCAGATGACGCGGCTGCACATGGCACTGTACGCGCGCCGCGACCTGGAGGCGGGAACGCCGGCGGAGCTGGTCGCTCTGGCCAGGAAGCAGCCCGGGAAACTCCAGTACGGCTCGGCCAGCCCGGCGGCCTACCTCGCCATGGAAAGCCTCAACATGACGGCGGGCGTGAAGATGGAGTACATCCCCTACAAGGGCAGCGCCCCGGCCATCACCGACCTGCTCGGCGGCCGGCTGGCGCTGATCATCGACCCGGTGCTCTCCAGCACGCTGCAGTACGTGCGCGAAGGCCGCCTGCGGCTGATCGCAACCCTGGGCGCGCAGCGCGCCGAGCTGACCCCGCAGACGCCCGTCATCGGCGATGCCGTGCCCGGGTTCACCTACATCACGCTGTTCGGCCTGGTCGCGCAGGGCAAGACGCCGCCCGACCTTGTGCGCCGAATCCGCGACGACCTCGCCCGCGTGATCCTGTCGCCCGACATCTCCGCGCGCATCCGTGAAATCGGCCAGGAACCGGTCGCATCCACTTCGGAGGACTACAACGCGTTAATCCGCAGCGAGATGAAGCGCTGGGAGCCGGTGATAAAGGCGACCGGCGCGAAGATCAATTGACGCGAACCGGAGGATTGATTCTGCGTCGCCATCTGCAAGTTCCTTTCGTGATCGCAATGAACGAATCAACCCCAGATGGCGTCCGCCACCTCGACAATGCGGGCGAGCCTGCGCTTACCCAGTAAACCCGAGTTTGGGCATCGCCGAACCCACCCCGATTGAACATAATTGGCAAATGTGCGGGGTTTTCAAGGCAAGAAATACCACGCATCGCTCGATTGGGCCGGCCCACAGGTGTCATGACCACGATTTATTTGACTATCATTCGTTGCGCCCACGCACAAAATCCGCCCCCCTCTCCGCAATCATCAACACGCAAGCATTGATATTCCCGCACACCAGATCCGGCATCACCGATGCATCAATCACCCGCAGCTTCTCCACCCCTCGCACCCGCAATTCCGCATCCACCACGGCCATGTCATCCGCTCCCATCCGACACGTCCCCATCGGGTGATGCGCGGTGAGGGCGGTGGCGCGGATGTAGGCGAGGATGTCTTCGTCGGTCTGGCGGTGGGGGCCGGGGGAGGCTTCTTCGCCGCAGTAGTCTTTCATGGCATTCTGACCGAGGACGTCGCGGGCGATGCGCACGCCGGTAATGAGGGTCTTGCGGTCGGATTCGGCTTCGAGGAAGTTGGCTTGTATGCGCGGGTGGGCGAGTGGGTCGGGGGAGGCCAGAGTCAGTTGTCCGCGGCTTTCGGGGTGCAGGAGGACGGGGCGCAGCATGATGGCGTCGCGCCAGTCGGGGCCTTTGAAGGGCCACCAGGGTCTTGCATCGACGGCGGCGCCGCGGAACAGGAACTGGATGTCGGGCACGTCCAATACGGGTCGACTCCGGATGGGGGCGGTGACGCCGCCGGGCAGCAGGGTAGCGGGACCAGTGCCGGTGAGCCAGGCCTGCAGCATGGCGATGGCGATGCGGTCGTAGCGCAGGGTGTGCTGCAGCGGGCTCACGCCTTTGCGCCAGTGGGTGACGCCCACCGATAAATGATCCTGAAGGTTGGTGCCCACGCCGCGCAGGGCCGCTTGCGGGCGGATGCCCTGTTTCAACAGCGCTTCGGGGTCGCCGATGCCGGAGAGCATTAGCAGTTGCGGCGAGTTGATGGCGCCGCCTGAAAGGATGATTTCGCGGTTGGCGTACACCTGTGTTTTCTGGCCGCTTTCCAGATACTCGATACCGATGGCGCGGTTGTGCTCGATGAGGATGCGGGTGGCGTGAACGTGCATGCGAAGGGTCAGGCCGCGTCGCTTGAGCGCGGGTCGCAGATAGCCGACGGCGGCGCTGCAGCGTCTGCCATTTCGTATGGTCGATTGCGAACGGCCGAAGCCCACCGGATCGGGGCCGTTGATGTCCTCGGTGATCGGAAATCCCGCGCTCTTCGCCGCCGCCAGAAACGCATCGGTGATCGGGTCGGTAGTATTGGTGTGGCGCACGGTAATGGGCCCCGAGCCGCCGCGGTATTCGCTCTCGCCGCCTTCCCAGGATTCGGTGCGCTTGAAATAGGGGAGGCAGTCCTTGTAGGTCCAGTCTGGGAGACCGTTTTTTGCCCAGCGATCGTAATCGCCTGGATTGCCGCGGATGTGGGCGAGGGCGTTGATCGACGACGATCCGCCCAGCACCTTGCCGCGCATCATCTCAATGGAGCGGTTGTTGAGTTGTGCTTCCGGCTCGGTGTCATAGCCCCAGTCGTGCATGCGGTGCTGCCACATCTTGCCGACACCCAGCGGAATATGAATCAAAGGGTCGCGGTCCGGGCCGCCGGCTTCCAATAGCAGCACGCTGATTGACGGGTCTTCAGTGAGCCGATGCGCCAGCACGCAGCCGGACGAGCCCGCGCCGACGATGATGTAATCAAATTCTTCAATGGCCATGCGTTTCTCCCTCTGGAGGGATTGTCACACTAGCTGTAGAAATTGGAAAAGGTTTCCTGTCGCCCCGAATCTGTAAAACGCTTAAAATTGATTCGCAAATGCCAATAAGAACCGTGAAAGCCATACCTCAACGAATGCAAGTATCCAAATCGGACGAATCCGAGCGACATGCCCGGGTCAGCCGAATGGTAGTGATTGCTACGCGGGTCTTCGGTTCTCATGAAAAAGCGCTCGGGTGGCTGGAAAAATCCCAAAGCCGATTTGGCGGCAAGACGCCAATTTCCCTACTTTCGGGAAAATCGGGCGTGCGCATCGTCGAGGAAGCTCTTATCCAGATTGATGAAGGTTATTTCGCGTGACGACCCATGCAATGGTCTATTCCGCCGCCTTGTCTGCAAATTAAGAATTTTGTGAATACACCCAGCTACTGTGGGTCAGTAACTTAGCTTCAGGAGTTTCCCCGATGTTTTCCCAGAAGTGGCAGACCTCAAAGCGCGAATACGGCGTCACCATCGAGCGCGACGTGCGCGTGCCGGTGGGCAAGGGCATCAGCATCGTCGCCGATGTCTACCGTCCCGACGCGCCGGGCAAATTCCCGGTGCTGCTCACCATGAGTCCCTACAACCGCGTGGAACAGGGCATGGAGATGGTGCCGCAGGGGTTCCCGGGCAATGAGTTCAATCGCGGCCTGCTCGAGGTCGGCGACTTCAATTTCTACGTGCGCCGCGGCTATGTTTTTGTGATCGCCAACATGCGCGGCACCTGGGGTTCGGAGGGCGAATTCGGCAATCTCAATCCGGACCAAGATTCCATTCAGGACATCGCTGACGCCATCGAGTGGCTCGCGGCGCGGCCTTACAGCAATGGCCGTGTGGCGATGAATGGCGTTTCCTATTTCTCGGTGGTGCAGAAGCGCGCCGCGGTGCTGCGCCCGCCAAGCCTCAAGGCCATCTTCGCCATGTACGGCTGGAGCGACGGCTACCGCGACGGCTATTATCGCGGCGGCATCCTGGCGCACGGTTTCACCACTTACTGGCTGCAGGGCTACGCCGGACCTTTCAAGTTCGGCAACCGCTTAAAGGAGAGCATGGGCGGCGCGGCTTATGGCGACGCGGTCAAGCGCGCGCTCGCTGACCCGGAACTGGCCATGGTGCCGATGCTTGCCAATGCGCTGCGTAATCCGGATCAGGGCGTGAATCCGCTGATTGTCGAATTCCTGCTGCACCCCTTGTACGACGATTACCACGCGTCGCGCGCCGTGGATTTTTCAAAGTCTGAAGGCATTCCCGGCTACTTCGGCGCCGACTGGGGCAATTTCGGCCTGCATCTGGCCGGTGACATGCGCGCGTTTGACCAGTGGCGCGGCCCGCGCAAGCTCACCATCGGGCCGCCCATCTATCTCGACCGGCCGCTGTACCAGTACGACTACGAGTCGCTGCGCTGGTTCGACCACTGGCTCAAGGACAACGACACCGGACTGATGGACGAGGCGCCGGTGAACGTGTTCATCGTCGGCGCCAACGAGTGGAAGTCGGCCCAGGAGTGGCCGATTCCGGGCACGCGCTGGACGCCTTTTTATCTGCATTCAGGCGGGCTCTTGTCCGAGCACGAGCACTGGCCCAACGAGGGCGCCACCACTTTCGAGGATTCACCCTTCAGCCACGGCGGGGCGCGCTTTGCGACCTCCGCGATGGTGGAGGCCACCGAAATCTGCGGCCCCATCGCCTTGAAGCTGTATGGCTCGACCACCGACACTGAAGTGCTCTGGTTCGTGAGCCTGTGGCACATCAATGCCGCGGGACGCGAGGTGCTGCTCACGCGCGGCTGGCTGCGCGGCTCGCAGCGCGCGCTGGACACGGAACGCTCCAGGGCCTGGCAGCCGGTGCATACCCATACGAAGCGCGAGCCGCTGGTGCCGAATGAGATCTACAAATTCGACATCGAGCTGCGGCCTTACGGCATCCTGCTGCAACCCGGGGAGAAACTGGCGGTCCGTGTGCGCTGCGCCGACGATGATGCCGCCGAAATATTCTTGCATCGCATCGCGCAGGGCTCGATCACGCGTCCGCGTGCTTCTCACGTTAGCGTGCACCACGACGCCGCGCATCCCTCGCATCTGCTGTTGCCGGTGACCCGCGGCAACCGCATCGGCACCTTCATATCCGGCGGCAAGCTGCCGCCTCTGGCCAAAAACTGACGAGAGCGACCATGACCACCCCTTTTGATTACAGCAAATTCCGCCTGCGCACCTTCATGGACCAGCTCGCGCGCATCGGCGAACTCGAAGTGCATGACGAGCCGCTAGAGATGACCGACCTCACCGCCCT
>MEQV01000243.1:0-3816 GCA_001770355.1 Betaproteobacteria bacterium RIFCSPLOWO2_02_FULL_62_17 | reverse complement strand
ACGATCCGAAGAAAGTGCTGCCCGAGTTCATGCGCCGCCTGCAGAACCCGCAGAAAGTTGCCGAAGTGCCCTCAGGCGAAGCGCCGGTGCACCAGGTGGTGTTGAAGGGAGATGATATCGACCTTACAAAGCTGCCGTTTTATCTGCAGCATCACCTGGATGGCGCTCCCTATATTTCCGCGGCCATGGACTACACCATCGATCCCGCGGACGGCAAGCCCAACGTCGGCTGCCGCCGCCTGATGCTGCGAAGCAAACAGGAGCTGCGCTGCAACATCACGCAGCTCTCCGATCTGAAGCGCATCTATCTCGCCGCGGTGGCCAGGAAGGAGCGCCTGCCCTTGAGTTTCGTCATAGGCGCGCATCCGCTGGATTTCATGTCCGCCGCCATCAGGGTGCCGGCGGACGAATTCGCGCTGGTGGCCTCGCTGCGCGGGGAGACTCTGCCGATGGTGCGCGGCGTCACCAACAACATCCCGGTGCCGGCCGACGCGGAAATGGTGCTGGAAGGCTACCTCGACGAACTGGGCTACGCGGAAAAGGAAGGACCCTACGGGGAGCTTTACGGTTATTACGGGCCGATGCACATGGACCCGGTGTTCCACGTCACCGCGATCACCAGGCGCGCCGACATGCTCAATCACACGGTGCTGCACGGCGGGCCGGAAATCCGGCGCAATGACGCATCGCTGATCGCGGGCCTGAGTTCCGAGGCGCGCGTGTGGCAAATCCTCAAGCAGGAGGGGCTGGATATCACCGGCGTGCATTGTCCGGAGAGCGCCACCGGCGCGCACGTCTGCCGTGTCGCGCTCAAACAGAAGGCGGCCGGCGACGCGCGCCGCGCGATCGCGGCCTTGTTCAAGATGCCCCTGATGCGGGTGATCACCATCGTCGACCCCGACGTCGACGTGCATTCCCACGAGGCCATGGACTGGGCGCACTGCACCCGCTTCCGCGCCGACCGCGACATCGTGGTCGAAGGCGGGCATTTCGCGCTCACCATGGATCCGACCATCGATGCCGAAGGCAAGATGGTGAAAGTGGGATACGACTTCACCGCGCCATTCGACGCGCCGCCGAAAATCGAGAACCTTCTGTCCTTCGCGCCGAAACTGAAACCCGCGGCGAACAAACAACCGTTGCGCGAGACCCTGGCCTCAGGCCCGAAACATTTCTACCAGCTCATGGAAGCCGCGGGCACCACCGACGGGCGCGCGCTCACGCTGGAACTTGATGTCCTGCGCGGGAAGGGCGCCATCGACCGTACGCCCGACGGGCTGTGGTGCCTGAAGTAAGAGGCGCACCCTTGCCGGCTGCAGAAGCCGCGATAGGCGTATTCGATTCCGGCGTCGGCGGCCTTTCCGTATTGCGCGAGGTGCGCGCGGCCCTGCCCGCGGAGCATCTGCTCTATGTCGCCGATTCCGGTGCCGCGCCCTACGGTGACCGGCCCGCGGAATTCATTCTCGAACGCGCACAGGCGATCGTCGCATTTTTTCTCGAGCAGAATATCAAGGCAATCGTGGTCGCGTGCAACACCGCGACCGCGGTGGCGATTCAGTCGCTGCGCGCGCGCTATCCGGTGCCGCTCGTCGCCATCGAACCCGCCGTCAAGCCCGCCGCGGCGCAGTCGCGATCCGGGGTCATAGGCATCCTCGCCACCAGCCAGACGCTGGCCAGCGAGAACTTCTCGCGCCTGAGGGAAAGGTATGGCCAGGGCGTGCGCGTGCTGACGCAGGCGTGCCCGGGCCTGGTTGAGCAGGTGGAAAAAGGAGAACTGCAGGGCGAGGCAACGCAGGCGATGGTTGCAGGCTACCTTGCGCCCCTGCTTGCACAAGGCGCAGACACCATTGTTTTGGGATGTACGCATTACCCGTTTCTGCTGCCCATCATCCGTGCCGCGGCGGGGCAGGGCGTTGCGGTGATCGATCCCGCGCAAGCGGTGGCGCGCGAGCTGCGCCGCCGTCTTGAGTCGGGTAATCTGCATTGCGCAGGCGCTACGCCTGGAACGGAGCGCTTCTGGACCAGCGGCGCCACGGACAAGGTCGCGACAGTCATGGCCAAGCTGTGGGGCAAGGAGATCACCGTTCACCTGTTGCCCTGAGGACGTGTTGAAGGAAATCCCCCTATGATGCGGACCTATGCCTGCAACATCCAAGTATCGAAATATTGTTTCGCGCTTGATCATGGCCGCAGTGGTCTTGTCGCTGGGCGGTTGTGATTACTTGCGTTCGTTCGAGTCCGTTTGCGAGAAGCGCCTGCCGCCCGCCAAAGTGGAGGTGGTCGCCGAAGATATCGAATTCAAACCGGACTTCACGCGCTCCGTTGAACAACTGGGCGCCAAGGGCGCGGCAAAGGTGGGCCGTATCGTGCTTGGGCTGGTGGAAACCAAGCTCACCGGCGCGGTCGAGTTCACCGCGCAGGGCATCGTCAAGCCGTTGTCGGGCCGCTATTGCATGCGGCCCGCGCTCAAGCTCACGCTCGCCTTCAAGCCCACCACGCTCTATGTCGCCCGCGAGCATCCTGCCGGCTCCTGCGAGTTCGACATCACCCTGGCGCATGAGAAAAAACACATCGGCGTCTACCAGACCTATCTGGACAAGCTGGCACTGGACGTGCGCGATGAACTGCGCGAGCAACTGGGCGACAGCATTCAATATTTCGACAGCGCCGATGCCGGCGAGACCAGCATCCGGCAGCGCGCGGCGGCCATCCTGCAACCCTACCTGGAGCGCGGCGCGCAGGAATCGGCCAAGCGCCAGGCGCTGGTGGATACGCCGGAGGAATATTTTCGTCTGGAGACCTTCCAGGCGCGCTGCGGCCCGCGAGAATCGAAGGCAAAGGAATTAAATTGAGCACACCCAGAGATACCTACTCCAGCATTCACGCCAACATCGAGCGTGTGATTCGCGGGCAGGCACCGGTACTGCGCCGCCTGCTTGCCGCCTATGCCGCAGGCGGGCACGTGCTGCTTGAGGACCTGCCAGGAACCGGCAAAACCACGCTCGCCAAGGCACTCGCCGTGTCAACGGGCGCGAAATTCAAGCGGGTGCAGTTCACGCCCGATCTGCTGCCCTCGGACATCCTCGGCGTCTCGGTGTACAACCCGCGCGACCAGAGTTTCGAGTTTCACCAGGGACCGATTTTCACCGACATCCTGCTTGCCGATGAAATCAACCGCGCCTCGCCGCGCACCCAGTCGGCGCTGCTCGAGGTGATGGCCGAAGGGCAGGTGTCGATCGAAGGCAAGACCTGGAAGCTCAATGATTTTTTCGTCATTGCCACGCAGAATCCGGTGGAGTTTCGCGGCACCTATCCCCTGCCCGAGGCGCAGATGGACCGCTTCGCGGTGTGTCTCTCGCTGGGCTACGTGGACGCGCAAACCGAAGCCGAAGTGGTGGCCTCGCAGGAACTGGCGCATCCGCTGGCGGCGCTGGCGGCGTGCGTGACGGGGGCGAGCATTGCCACGTTGCGCGCTGCGGTCGGCGGGGTGCGCGTAGCCGCCGAAGTGCGCGCCTATGCGGTCGATCTGGTGCGCGCGACGCGCTCCGCGGCCGGTGTGTCGCTGGGTGCCGGGCCGCGCGCTTCGATCGCGCTGACGCGCACCGCGCAGGCGCTGGCCTTGTTCGATGGCGCGGAGTTTGTGCATCCGGAGCATGTGCGCGAGATGGCGGTGGCGGTGATCGCGCATCGACTGGTGATCGATCCCCAGGCGAAATTCTCCGGGGTGACCGGGCGCAAGCTGGTGGAAGACCTGCTCGGGAAACTGCCGGTACCGGCTTGAGCCGGACGGGGTGGCGCTGATGCGCACATTCTTCT
>MEQV01000242.1 GCA_001770355.1 Betaproteobacteria bacterium RIFCSPLOWO2_02_FULL_62_17 | reverse complement strand
CGGTTGCGCGACTTTTACCGGATCCACCGCTACGCCTGCCCCGGTGGACACGGCATTGGTTTCAACGGTTTCCGCCGCTGCTCCACAAGCGCGCCTGCCCGCTGCGGCTGCAGCGGTGCCCTCGGGGCGTGATGCGCCAAGAATCGACCGCGCCCCGGCGGAGAATCCGGTTCTTCCTTCGCTTTCGCCCGACGCCCTTTTCACCGCGCTTGCCGCTCTGGGAATCGACTACCGCTATGGCGGCCGCTCCCCGGCCACGGGCTTTGATTGCAGCGGCCTGGTTGCGCATGTTTACCGCGATGCTTTCGGCATCACTATTCCGGCGCAAACCGGCGCGCAAAGCCGCCTGGGCAAACCCATCGAGCTGCCGCACATCGAAACCGGCGATCTGGTGTTCTATAACACCTTGGGCCAACCCAATACCCACGTGGGCATCTATATCGGAGACAACCGCTTCATCCACGCACCGCGTACCGGCGCGGCAGTGCGCATCGAGAGCATGCGCAGCACCTATTGGAAAACCCGGTTCAACGGGGCGCGACGCCTGGTATTTTAGTGCTCAATTCTTGCAGAGAAATATAAATCTTCATTAAAACAGTATGTTAAAAACTCTTCTTAAATCAATTGTAAATGATAATGATTCGTATTACAATAAAAGCAATTGGCGGATTAACGCCATAGACCTTCCCCGCCATCGCGTAACGTCTGGAGAAATCACCATGATTCCCGGCTTTTTAAGACCTGCTCTATCCCAATCCCTCGCCTGCGCCGCCCTGATTGTCGGCTGCATCGGCTCCGCGCCAGTTCTGTCCCAGGAGCAAGTGTTAAATCTTTACTCGGCGCGCCATTACGACACCGATGAAGCGCTGTACGCGGATTTCACCAAGCAGACCGGCATCCGCTTGAATCGCATCGAAGGCGGCGAGGACAGCCTCATTGAACGTATCCGCAATGAAGGCGCGCGCAGTCCCGCCGATGTACTGATCACCGTCGATGCCGGGCGCATGTGGCGCGCCGAAGAGGCCGGCCTGCTGCAGGGGGTGAAATCAAAGGTGCTGGAGGCGCGCATTCCGGCGCATCTGCGCGACCCTAATGGCATGTGGTTCGGATTTTCCGTGCGCGCGCGCGTCATCTTCTATGACAAGTCCAAACTCAAGGCCACCGACATCACGCGCTACGAGGATCTTGCCGACCCCCGCTGGAACGGCAAGCTATGCGCGCGCTCCGGCTCGCATGTTTACAACCTCTCGCTGACCGCCAGCATGATCGGCGCATTGGGCGATGCCAAAGCCGAAGCCTGGGCCAAAGGCGTCGCCGCCAACCTGGCGCGCTCGCCGCGCGGCGGCGATACCGACCAGATCACTGGCGTTGCCAGCGGCGAATGCCAGATCGCGCTTGCCAACACTTATTACTATGCCCGCCTGGCACGCTCGGCCAAAGCCGCTGAAAAAGCAGTCGCCGATAAAGTGGGCGTGATATTTCCCAATCAGGGCACCAAGGATCGCGGCACGCATGTCAACATTTCCGGCGCAGGCGTGGTGAAGTCCGCGCCGCACCGCGACAACGCCATTCGATTCCTGGAATATCTGGCAAGCGATTCCGCCCAGCAGTATTTCACCCAAGGCAACAACGAATGGCCCGCCGTGCCCACGGTGGCGTTGAACAACCCCGCCTTGAACGCGCTCGGCAAATTCCGCCAGGACACGCAGAACGTCGCAAACTTCGGCCGCAATCAACCGAACGCGCAAAAGATTCTGGATCGGGCAGGCTGGAAATAAAATGAAGAAAAAGCTGAAAGCTTCAGAACAGGGAGAGAGGGAGGACCCGCATTTTCGTAACTGCGTCCCCGTTACCCCTCTCGCCCCGTGCCGGGCTCAGCCAACCTGGCTTACGCCTTATGTCGGCGTCGAATCATGGCTCGGGTCAGGATAATTACCGGAATCAAGCCCACCGCCACGATCACCAGCGACGCAGCGGCCGCCTGCGGAAGACGCTCATCCGAGGCGTAGTGATAGGCCTGCACTGCCAGGGTGTCGAAATTGAAGGGCCGCATCACCAGGGTAGCCGGCAGTTCCTTCATGACATCGACGAACACGATCAAGCCCGCGGTGAACAGGCTGGGTAGCAGGATCGGCGCATGCACACGGGCGAGCACGCGCATCGGCGAGTGTCCGAGGCTGCGCGCCGCGTCCTCCATGCTGGGACGGATTTTCGCCAGGCCCGCCTCCAAAGTCTGCAAGGCGACGGCGAGAAAGCGCACCAGATAAGCGTACACCAGCGCCAGCACGCTGCCGGTGAAAATCAAGCCGGCCTGCACGCCGAATTGCGCTTCCAGCCAGTCGGCCAAAAGGTTGTCAATTCGCGCAACCGGAACCAGGATGCCCACTGCGATCACGGCGCCGGGCATCGCGTAGCCCAGACTCGCGATGCGATTGGCGATGAGCACCCCGCGCGAGGGGACCAGGCGCCCCGCATAGGCAAGCAGCAGCGCCAATGCAACCGCCGCCACCGCCGTGATCCCCGCCAAGGTAAAGCTGTTGACCGCCAAGCCGACAAAGCGTTCGCTGAACAGGTGCCCGGGTTCGCTCCAGACGCGGTAAGCGAGGATCGCCGCCGGCAGCGCGAAGCCAAGCAGCGGCGGCAACGCGCAGCACAAGCTCGCGCCCCAGGCGCGCGCGCCGCTCAAGCGGATCGCATGGTCGGCGCCGCGCGCCAGCGTGTCGTAGTGGCGCGCCTTGCCGCGACTCCAGCGCTCGGCCGCGAGGATGAGCAGCACCAGCGCAAGCAGCGTGCTGGACAATTGCGCCGCGGCGGTCAGGTCTCCCATCGACAACCAGGCGCGATAGATACCGGTGGTGAAAGTCTGCACCGAGAAGTAGGCGACCGCGCCAAAATCCGCAAGGGTTTCCATCAGAGCAAGGGCGGTTCCCGCCGCGATCGCCGGACGCGCCAGAGGCAAGGCGATGTGAATAAAAACACCGAACGGTCCGTATCCAAGCAAGCGCCCCGCCTGGAGCAGTTGGCGCGATTGGTCGAGAAACGCCGCGCGCGCGAGCAGGTACACATAAGGGTAGAGCACCACGGCGAACACCAGCATGGCACCGCCTAGCGAACGGATCTCGGGAAACCAGTATTGCCCCGCGCGCAAGCCAAGGAGCGCGCGCAGCAGCGATTGCAGCGGACCGGAAAACTGCAGGAAATCGGTGTAGGCATAGGCGACGACATAGGCTGGCACCGCGAGCGGCAACACCAGCGCCCATTCCAGGACGCCCGCTCCGGGAAAACGGTAAGTCGCGATCAGCCAGGCACTGCTCACACCCAGCAATATGACCCCCGCTGTCACACCCAGCACCAGCCACAGCGTCGAGAACAGGTACTCGGGCAGCACCGTCGCGGCCAGATGCTGCCAGGCGCCCTGCCCGGTAGCAAAACTACCCGCCACCACCACGGCGATCGGCGCGGCCAATGCCGCGCAGATTGCGATCGCGGCCAGCGCCAGCGCGCGCAGCGAACCCCTGCGTTTCCGGTGCCTGGCGGAATTGGTCTGAGTCACAGCCTTCATGGGTTTCCAGTTTTCCCGCAGGGCTAATCTAGCCCGGCGCGCGAACCGGTCGAAAATGATTGATTACTGCCGTTACCCCCCACGGTTGGGGAGAGCAATTCGGCAATCCAGCACCGGATAACAAAACAAGAATGATTCTTGTTTCTATTGAAATGATATCTTATATAATAACAACTTATGCTTAATTTCCCCCAAGAATCCTCCGATATCGTCCTCGAAATGAAGGGCGTGCACAAAGCCTATGGCAAGTCCGAAGTGGTGCGCGGGCTGTCGTTCCGGCTGCAGCGGGGCGAGATCGGTTGCCTGCTCGGGCCGAGTGGCTGCGGCAAGACCACGGTGCTGCGCTGCATCGCAGGATTCGAGCGGCTGCTCGCAGGCGAGATCCTGATCGCCGGAGAAGTGGTCAGCGCGCGCGGCATGACGCGCGCGCCCGAGGAGCGGCGCATCGGCATGGTGTTTCAGGACTACGCCCTGTTCCCGCATCTGGACGTCGCGGGCAACATTGGTTTCGGCTTGCATGGCCTCAGCGCCGCCCAGAAGAACCGCCGCGTCGCCGAATGCATCGAAACCGTTGGCCTCGCGGGCACCGCGAACCGCTATCCCCATGAACTCTCGGGCGGCCAGCAACAGCGCGTGGCCCTGGCGCGCGCGCTCGCCCCAAGTCCGGCATTGCTGTTGCTGGATGAACCCTTTTCCAATCTCGACGTGGACCTGCGCGAGCGCCTGGCCACGGAGGTGCGCCAGATCATCAAACAGGCCAACATCACGGCGGTGCTGGTCACCCACGACCAGAATGAGGCTTTCGCCATCGCCGATGCGGTGGGCGTGATGAACGCGGGCGTGATCGAGCAATGGGACAGCGCCTACAACCTGTATCACCGTCCGGCCAGCCGTTTCATCGCGGATTTTGTCGGGCAGGGCGTGTTTCTGCCCGGCTCGGTGCTGTCAACTGAACAGGTGCAAATCGAACTGGGCGTGCTTACTGGCAACATCCCCAGCGCCTGCGGCATGGGTTGCTTTGCCTGCGGCAAGGGTTGCCAGGTCGAAGTGCTGCTGCGCCCCGACGACGTGGTCCACGACGACGCCAGCAGCCTGCAGGCGGAAGTGATGCACAAGGCATTTCGCGGCGCGGAGATTCTCTACACCTTGAAAATGGAAAGCGGCCAGCGCCTGCTGGCCATGGTGCCGAGCCATCATAACCATGCGCTCGGGGAGAAGATCGGTATACGGCTGGATGTGGATCACGTGGTGACGTTTCCGCCTAGGGAGGAAACCCCGGAAAGGGAGGAAACCCCGGAAAGATTTAGAACAGGGGAAGAGGGGACGCGACTACGTCGCCTCCCCTCCGGGGAAAAGATTGGAACAGGGGCAGAGGGAGTCCCCTCTTCCCCCGTTACCCCCATCGCCCCGAGCCAGTTTTAGGACGACCACGCTGCTTGACAGTTGCGGCGCCTAACCAGTCTGCAAGCTGAAGATTACCGGGATATCCACCGCGAATTCCCTGCCCCGCAATGCCGGCGGGATCGGTGTCATCGGCTTGGCCTTGGTCACCATGTCCACGGCGGTCCGGTCCAGCACCTCGAATCCGCTGGAGGTCTTCACCAGGATGCTCTGCGTCATGCCATTGGTGCCGATGACGAGGCGAATTTCGACCCTGCCCGACCATCCCTTCTCCATCGCAATGGCGGGGTAGCGCTTGTAACGATTGGCGGCACCCAGCAGCGCCACGCGATACTGATCGAGATTTCCACTATCGGCGGTATCCGTTTGCCGCGGCGCGGCTGGCGGCGGACCCGCGGACGCGGGCGCAGCCTGCACTTCCGGCGCGCGCACTGTATTCGCCGGCGCCTGCGGGACGCTGGGCGGCGCGGTCGCCGTTTGCACCGGGGGCGCGGCTGGCGGCTCGGCGACGCGCGGCGCCGCCACGGACGGCGCCGAATCCGGCCGGGTGAGCACGGGACGCGGCGGTTCGGGCGGCGGTTTCACCTGCGGCTTCTGGCGCTCCGGCTCGGGCGGACGCGGCGCTTCGGCCACCGCGGGTGGCGCAGCGGCGTTGCGCCTGGAGAGCGTCGCCGTGATCACCGTCACAGCCGATCCCGCGGGCGGACCCTGTCGCATCCCGGGAAACAGCAACAGCATCGCCAAATGCGCGAGAATCGAGGCGATCAAGCAAATCACCAGCATCCGGTTTTGTGAGCCGACTTCAAGCACGTGGACAGTGTTGGCGCTGACGGACATGAACGGACTAATTTCGGAATGACCGCGACCTATAACAATACCCGTTGCGCGCCGGCTTCTCAACTTTGCGCGCCCATCGTAAGCAAGAAAATGCACCCCTCATGAACAAGCTCCATACACTCAGCGCGGTGCAAGCCGCGCGCCGGATCGCGCAGCGCTCCCTGAGCGCCGAGGCATTCGCACGGGCTTGCCTGGAACGCATCGCCGAGCGCGAGACGCTGGTCCAGGCCTTTGCCTATTTCAATCCCGAGCAGGCGCTCGCGCAGGCACGCGCCCTCGATGCCGGCGCCATCATGGGTCCGCTGCACGGCGTTCCGGTGGCGGTCAAGGACATCTTTGACACCTTTGACATGCCCACAGAATACGGTTCGGCCGTCTACCAGGGCCATCACCCGGTGGCGGACGCGGCAGTGGTCGCGCTCACGCGCCATCTGGGAGGGCTCATTATCGGCAAGACCGTGACTACCGAATTCGCCACCTTTCCGGCAGGAAAAACACACAACCCGCTCAACCCCGCGCACACGCCGGGGGGTTCTTCGAGCGGTTCGGCGGCGGGCGTTGCCGATTGTCTGTTTCCGCTGGCGTTCGGCACGCAGACCGCCGGTTCCGTTATCCGGCCGGCGGCGTATTGCGGCGTCACCGGCTACAAGCCCAGTTTCGGCTTGCTTGCGCGCGGCGGCGTCAAAATCGGATCGGACACGCTGGACACCGTGGGCCTGTTCTCGCGCGGCATCGAAGACGCGGCTTTCTTCATTGCCGCGCTGACGCGCCGCCCGGAGTTGCAGCTCAAGCCGTGGTCGGGCAGCGCGCCACGCGTGGGCATTTGCAGGGGCTTTCAATGGTCGCAAGTGCAGCCGGAAATGGCCACGGCCATGGACAACGCGGCCATTGCTCTGACAAAGGCAGGCGCGCAAGTGAGCGAAATTGCGCTTCCCGCGCGCTTCGCAGGCATGGCCATGGCGCAAGCAACCGTCATGGCTTACGAAGGCGGCGCCAACCGCGCCGACGATGTGCTGCGCCATGGCGACAGGATGGACCCGCGGCTGGCCGAGCAATGCAGAAAGAACCTTGCGGTATCCGGCAGCGATTACGCCGCCGCGCAGGCGCTCGCACACGAGTGCCGCGCGCAGCTTGCCGATGCCTTCGGCGCGTGCGATGTGTTGCTGGCGGCCGCGGCACCTGGCGAAGCCCCCGAGGGCATCTCCTATACCGGCGATCCGATCATGAATGGCGTGTGGACCCTGCTGTACACGCCGTGCATCACCGTGACTGGGGGCCAAGGGCCCAAGGGCTTGCCGGTGGGATTGCAGGTGGTGGGCCGGATTGCCGACGATGCGCGTGTTCTGGCTGCCGCCGACTGGATCAGCCGGCACCTCGACTGATTCAGCGTGCCTTGACAAGCCCACTCGGTCGCGAACCTTCACGACAGGTCACTGCAAGCCAGGGCCGCGCCCTTTTCCGGTGGCACCTTCCCGGTCGCGGCCCGAGTTCGCGCAGGAAATCCGGCGGCATCTACATCCGCCACTCTGCGTAAGAATAGATGTAGTTCGATCCGCCATTCACGTTTCCGAACTGGCGCGAGGTGCCAAAAACGCCCGAGCGATGCGACACCCCCAGACCAATGTAGGTGTCACGCTGAGACCTTGCGCCGATCAGATCGCCAAGGCTGACGTCGGCGCTCAGATCGAGGTAGTTGAGCAGCTTTGCGCTATTGCGCCCGCGCGCGGTCTGGTCGCGCATTTCGACAAAAGGCACGCGCTCTGCATACGAGATCCCCATGCCGAAGCCCAGCCGGGTTCGCACTTGCTGGCGCCACGGGAACCCGTAGTAATAACTCTTCATATACGCATTGAGTTGCCAGGAATTTTCCTGCAGACCGCGCTCGTCATGCTGCAGAGCGCCTACATAACCCACGAAATCGAGTGGCCAGCCGTTGAGGCGCTCGATGAAGGGCTGACCCACTTCAATTGCGGCAATGCGAGTCTGATCCACGGTATTGGTGGAAAAGCATTTGAGCAACATCACCTTGGCAAAATCACAATCGGTCGCCTTTCCATATAAGGCCTTGACGATCAGTGGCCGGCCTTCGGGCCATGCGTCATGCCCGGGTGAAAAATCGTAGGCCAGGCCCAGCAGTCCGGAAAGTTGTGTATGGTCCTCGACGATAGGGCTCGCGCGTATGCCTGAAGACAGGCGCGTTGCGAAGATGCCGCCAATTACCCGCCAGCGGTCGGAGAGCCGGTACGCCGCGGAAAAGCCGATCTCGCCATTGAGTCCGCCGCCTGGCTCGTACGCGGGCCGTATCGCGGTGGCTTCGGAAGGCCGCACACCAAAATAGTAATCGTTGAGATTTCCATCGCGCGCGACGAGCGTAAATTGAGGTTGCACGCGCAGCTTGCCGACAGCCCGGTCATAGCGGTAACCGGCCCTGACTTCGGTGCCGTTCGATGCGCCGGAGGCATCGTGCAGCAATTCACCAAAGAGCGTACCCCAGGGCTTGCGCTGCTGATAGCGCACGCCCAGGTCAACCCCGGTGTCGCGATTGGCCATCCCGGCGAGACTCGCCGGGATGCGATCGTAGGGAAATCCCTCGAAGTGATAGCCGAGAAACACATCGAAACGCGAGTCCGGCGTTTCGTTGAGCTTCAGGCCGAAGCGATAGGCCTCCAGGAAGGCACGCTTGCCTTCATAGATATAGAGCGGAACCAGGTCGTTGCGCGTGCCTCCGCCGACATAGGGCGAGTTCTCAAATCGCATGGCGAGGCCTAATCCCGCGCCACCCGGCGCCGCTGACACCGTTGCCGCCAGAATGGAAGCGTCGTCTGCCGCTGCCACCGATCCTGAGAAAAGGGATAGGCAAAATGCAACAGCCGCAGTTGCCTGCGCCGAATGCCCGAATGCGGAAATCATCGCTGCAAGCTTGGCATTATCTTAATCGCAAGCGTACGTTACAACGCTTTGACCCATAATGCGCCGGCGAACACTGTGCAAAAACAGAAAATGCAACAATCGCGCCACAACTGTGGAGCTTAAGCTAGGCGGGGCTTACCCTCACCCGCGCCACAGATCGAGGTTCAGATTCACCGGGCTGCGGTGCTCCCAGTCGATTTCCAGCAGATCGTTGAAAAATACTCCCTTGCCCTTGGCCACCGGCATGCCATCGCCCCAGTGGCCGGCGCAGGCGGCGATGCCCAGGCCCTCCGGATGCGCTGCCTGCGACAGCTTCACCCTGCCCGTCACGCTGCGACCGGTCTCGGTTTCAACGCGCACCACCTGGCCGTCGACCAGCCCCTTTTGCCTGCCCGCCGCGGCGTTGATGGCGATGGTGTAGGAGTACGGATCGAGCCGCGCGGCTTCGTCGAGCCAGGGATATTGCATCGTAAAACTGTTCGCGTGAATGGAGTCGCGGTAGCAAAAAACATACAGGTCGAAGCCGGGCGCGGTGCAGCAATTTCAGGGGTGAATTTCTTCAGGTGATCCGCCAGTTTCTGGAACGACGGCTGGCAGCGCACCCCGTTCGCCTCGAATTCGCCCGGCAGCGCCATGTCCGCGGCCGCCGCCCGCGGTGGAAATGTTGGGCGTGCCGAAGGCCGCGCCGAAGGTGTTGTATGAATTGCGGCCCGCCAGAACGGTGGTGGTGCGCTGGATGAGGAGCTTGCGCGGGTCATCCTTGCGCAGGCACTTGAGCACCTGCGCGATCTCATCGAGCGCCTCGTCCCAGCTGATTTCCTTCCAGCGCGGATCCTCGTCCAGTCCCTTTTTCGGGTTGGTGCTGCGCAGTGGCCGGGTGAGCCGGTTCGGATCGTAATGCGTGGCGATCCCGGAGACGCCCTTGCCGCACAGCTTTCCCTTGCCTACTGCGCTGTCAGGATTGCCTTCGATCTTTACCAGCACGCCATCGACGCGGTGCGCCAGGATGGCGCAGGTTCCGTAGCACAGCGAGCAGGTGGTGGGAATCCACACATCGTCGCCTCCGGACGCTGCCGTGTCGGACCGCGCGACACCTTCCTTGAGCAAAAATTCCCCCCTGAATCCATGCCAGTACTCCCTCGACGCGAAATCACGGCTGATTAGGTCATGGGGGGTCGCCACCTACTTTGACTCAGATCAAGAGTTGATCCAGGTCAAGGGCCGCATTCCCCCATCCGCCTACGGTATTCACATTCTTTCGGGAGATCGGAGATATTCATGTGCGGCAATCAAACAGGTGAACCGGCGCGCCGCATCCTGCGAGCCGAAAAGACTCTACTTGCCATTAGCTTTGTGCTCGGCGCCGTGCTCGCCCCGCAACCGGGGCAGGCTCAGTATCCGACCCGGCCAGTCAGGCTGATCGTGGGCTTGGCCCCGGGCGGCGCACCCGACATCGCCGCCCGGATCGTCGCGGCAAAACTCCCGCCACTGCTGGGTCAAGCGGCCATCGTGGAGAATCGCGTCGGATCGAACGGCAACATTGCAACCGAATTCGTCGCCAGAGCGGCGCCCGACGGTTACGTGCTGCTGATTTCCAATGACAGCATGATGACCATCAATCCCCATCTCTACGCCAAGATGCCGGTTGATGTACTCAAGGACCTCGCGCCGGTTGCGCCGCTCAGCCAGACCAGCAACTTCTTCCTGACGGTGCATCCTTCGGTGCCGGCAAGGAATTTCCAGGAGTTCATCGAATACGCGAGGAACGCCAATCCGCCGCTTGCCTACGCCTCCGTGGGCCACGGCAGCCAGCACCATATGGCGATGGAGATGCTGAAAACGCGCGCGGGGATCAATCTCCTGCACGTTCCCTACAAGGGCGGCGCCCCGGCCGCGACCGCCACGCTCGCCGGCGAAGTCGCGGTGATGATCGGCGGCGCCTCGAGCGTCAACATCATGACTTCCGGAAAGTTGCGCGGCTTGGCGGCGACCGGCCGCCGCCGCTCCACCCTGTTTCCGGATCTGCCGGTCATCGGCGAGTTTTATCCCGGCTATGAACTGAGCACGTGGATCGGTATTTTTTCTGCGGCCGGTCTGAACGACGCCGCCGGATCGAGGCTGCGCGGCGAACTCGGCAAGGTGCTTGCGATGCCGGACGTCGCGAAAGGTTTCACCTCTGCCGGCCTGGAACCCTACATCAGCACGCGCGAGGAATTCTCCGAGAGGATCCGTTCCGATTACGAGAAATATGCCAAGCTTGTCAAGCTGGTCGGCGCCAGGATCGACAACTGACCCAGGCGATATCAAATCCGGTCTGTTCCTCCGCGCTGGCGCCTTCGGGGAACTTCGCCATCTGTCATCACGATTGACCCATGAAAATAGACATTCATTGCCACCAGATCGAAGAATTTTTCCACGACGCGCTGAAATCGCTGCCCGGCGTCACGGTGCGGGTGAATCCGGACCGTTTCAGCTACCTGATCAAGGATGGCAAGACCTGGCTGCCGTTCCGGCCGCAAATGTTCCATCCGGACCACCTCATCCGGGAAATGGACCGCAAAGGCATCGATATGTCGGTCATCTCGATGAACACGCCGAGCGTCTACATTTTCGAGCAGCGGCGCCGCATCGAGCTGGCGCGGCGGCTGAACGACTCGATCATGGCGCGCGCCAAGCGCAATCCCGATCGACTTCGGGGATTTGCGACGCTGCCACTGCCGGATGCCGAGGCCTCGCTTGAGGAGCTTGCGCGTATCGCCGACGCCCCGGGAATAGTTGGTGTCGGCATCGGCTCCAACCTGGACGGTGTCGCGCTCGACGACAGGCGGCTTGAGCCGGTGTGGGCGCGCATCAGCGAGCTTGGCCTGCCCTTGTACGAGCATCCGATGGTGCCGGCCTTCGCCGAACACCTGCCCGGTTATGCGCTGCCCATCCGTGTCGGCTTTCCATTCGATACGTCACTGTGCGTGACGCGCATGATTTATGCCGGCGTATTCGAGCGGCACCCGGGACTCCAATTTATCGTCGCGCATACCGGCTCGGCCTTCATCGGCCTGCTCGAGCGCCTGGACCACGGCTATCAGCTGTTCCACGAATGCAGCGAACACATTTCGCAGCCGCCCAGCGTATTCGCGCGCAAGAACCTCTATTACGATACCTGCGTGTTCTCCAAATCGTTCATCGAAATGGCGGTCAAAGAGCTCGGCGCGGACCGCATCCTGTTCGGCACGGACTATCCCTTCATCATTTCAGATCCCACCTACGTCGAGGCGCTCGATCTTCCGGAGGAGCACAAGCAGATGATCTTCAGCGGCAACGCCACGCGCCTGTTTGGGAAGCGTTTCAATCTGGGGCAAACCTGACCCAGCGCCGCGGTTCGCTCCGACGCGGGCGCCGCGCCCGTTCAATACTGCTCACAGGAGCAGGCATCTCAGTTTCAGCGGTTTACGCGAACGGCCTGGCTGCGGTCCTCGGCGGAAATAACAGCTTATGCTGAACCCTTGATTTCTCGAACGCATTGCATGCCTTCATGTCGGCAAGCACACGGTCCAGGTCGTCATACTTGAAAGCCGCTGTCCACCGATGAATTAACTGCATTGCCGCCAGAAAGGGAGCGGCAGTACCCTCCCTGGTCAGCACTCGAAGGCCATCCAAGTGCTCATCGCGGAACAATGTTGGCACGACAATGCGGCACTCACCGGTTGCGGAAAGTTCCGCGTTCATGACCAGACGCGCGAGACGACCGTTGCCATTCATGAACGGATGCACCTCGGACACCAGGAACATGGCAAACAGAGCGCGCGCCGCTCCAGCTGGTACGCCAGGCAGTAACTTCGACCCCTCGACCAAGGTCCCCCTGACGTGCCTTGGCAGGACAAAGGCCGTGTTGCCGGCGAAATTTTCGCGGTCTTTGAATTCGCCTGGGCCAACTTCAGGGCGCTCACGCATCAGGTCCGCGTGCCGCGCGCGCAACTGCTCGAGCACAGATTCACCGGACGACAAGGTCTGGTGTGCCCAGCCCGGATGCAATATTTGCTTGAACACCGCCAAGATGTCATGAGAATCCTTTGGACGTGTTTCAATAGGCTTGCCTTCGAGGACGAAAGCCCGCGCTTCCGCGACGTCAAACTCCGTACCCTCGATGAAGTTACTAAAATACGACTCGAGAAAGGCGAAATGGCCGCCAGCCCCCTCGGTGACAGTCACTGCAGGAACCTGCTGCAAAGGGACAGATCTCAACGCAGACGCAAACTTTTCGAATAACGCAATTCGAGCCCTGTCGTACGGCGCACCGGCGGCCCAAGCCTTGCCCGCTTGCGTGGAAAGCTGACTCTTCGTCCACGTTCCCAGGACGCTTCCAATGAGCCCATCCAGAATGACAAACTCTCGTGCCAACCCTAATGTCGAGGCCAAGTCACGAGCCTGTTCGCGTAATTGGCGCAGCGAATCCTCGCCGCGGGCTTCGAATATCGTGAGCAATCGCTCTTCGACGTCCTGTCGGTTGACCGTTTTGCGGATTTTGCTGCGGCTGATGGTCAAGTTTTCCATCAGCAGGCGGGCGTTGGAGGGGAAGTAGACTTCCCGCCCTGCGATGGGCGTGTCACCGTCGGCCCGGCCCGGAGCTTTGACCAACACAACGGTCAATCCCGGCAAGGTCTGGGTTCGACTGTAGCTGTAATTGAGGTGCATTACCCCATCCACAGGCACGCCACCGTTGAAGGCGCTGCGATACCCAATGACCGCGCCCGGAAAGAGCGCGGCCAGCACGCGCGTCCGCTCTCCAGCAACCAAGGCGGGCCACTCGTGCGGTGGCCTCGTGCTGACCATTCCGGGGACGATGCGTTGCAGCTTGCCTGCCTTGAGGCGACGTTGAATCGTCCGTGACTGAGTACGCGTCAACTCCTTATAGAGGATGAGTGAGTCGTCGTCTGTCGTATTTTTTGAAAGAAGCGCCATGTACGGTCCTCGTTTGTCGCTTTTTGTAAATCTATATCCACAAAATGTCGCAAAGCATGTTTTTAACTGTATTCAAGCCTTGTCGCAAATTGCTATATATACGGCTCTCTATGCCACTAATTGTCGTAATTATTATGTTATAAATAACATTTTGTCGGAAATATTGTATTATTGGCATTTTTAGGACGTAAGACGCTATCCTCGATACCACCTCGGCGGTACTGACTGTCTGCCGTGACGAGGATCGCATCAACAGTCGTTTGAGCTCCCTGATCTCGCCTGTAGCGTCATTCAGCGGCTTTGGCATTGGCCTGTCTTACGATCCGCGGCCGAAACCACTTGTCCAATTCCGCCAACTCGAAGCGGTTGGCATCAAACAGCCGCCTCATGAGCCGGTAAATCTGTTGTGGCGTCGCGTCGATACGCCAACCATTGATCAGCAGGAACACTTCCATCGCGCCGAAAGCCACGCGCTTGTTGCCATCGATAAACGGATGGTTGACGGCGAGGCTCTCCAACAAGGCGCACGCTTCCTCGACGATGTCTTCGTAGTAACCGCTCTGTGGACGAAACAGCGCCGCCTCGAGGGCGCCGATATCGCGAATCCCATGACTGCCCCCGTGCGCTTCGATCATCGCGCGGTGAATCTCGGCCGCCTCCGCCGCGGTGAGGTAAAGGGTCATCTTCGCTATTTGGCCTGCTTTTATTTGGCCCGCATTTATTTTGCCAACTGCGCGTACAGCCACTTGCGCTCACGCATGGTCCGTTCCAGCGCGGTCTTGACCGTCGGGCGCATCTGGCCACCGCGCTTTTTCTCGACGTAATCCTGAAATGCCTCTTCGATCAGCGTCTGCAACTGCCGGCCTTCGGCCTTGGCGATGGCCTTGAGTTCGTGCAGGAGCTTGGGGTCGGTCTGCGACGCGAACTTGACCCGACTGACTTCACTGGCATCCATTGCAAACCTCCATGTCATGATAAATCTTGATGGATCATGATAACACGGTATCGCGCCTTATGTGATCGTTCGGGAATCGCTCGAAACTTTAGCCGTGGAACATATCTAGACTAGGGGTTACAAGTTTATTCTCGCGGTAAGGAATGCCCGGCTGATTGGGTAAGCAACCACCAAGCTTGGCTCCGATCCGGGCGCAGGTCTGTGCGCTAGGGCACACCGCCGGTTATTTGCTTTTTTCCATTCGCTGCAGGATGAGCGCGTGCGTTTCGCGCACCGTGCCTGCGAAAAGGTTCTCCCCCGGTGACGCCGCCCGCTCGATAAGCGCCAGCGCCTCGTCATTGCGACCCAGGTCCGAGAGTACCTGGGCGAGATTGTTCAATACGACAACGGAGTCCGGATGGCGCGCGAGAACCCGGCGCAGCGCCGCTGCCGCGTCTTCCAAGGCCCGCAGCGCGTAATGGCCGTTTGCCAGGCCGACGCTCGCCGAAATATTGTCCGGCCAGCGATCGAGAAATGCCGAATATGCGATTATCGCGGCATGGGCATCGCCGACGCGTTCCATGGCAGCGATCGAGGCCAGGTAACCGGGCTCGGTGGCCGTGACCGGCATGCGCCCCGGCGG
>MEQV01000241.1:710-6901 GCA_001770355.1 Betaproteobacteria bacterium RIFCSPLOWO2_02_FULL_62_17 | reverse complement strand
GGTAACGCCGCCCAGATCGGTGACGAAACCCGCGAATTCGTGCTGCTTGAAAAGAATCATGTCCGCCGGGGACAGGTCGTGCGCGACCACGATATAGTCCTGCTCGCGGGCCGGTCGCGGCGTGGTGTCAATGGCGTTGCCCGGCATCGCCTTCAGGACCCGTTCGGCGACCTGCTCGATGTCGTTCTTGCGTTCGCGCAGGTAGGGGTCGTCGATGGCGTCGAACTGCGCGCCGATTGCTTCCATTTGCTGCACCAGCGCCCATTCCGCGTTGTATCGCCGGCTCCGTATCAGCGTCCGCGGCACCTCCGAGAAATTGGAGTCGGCGAGGATCATGAGATGCAGATCCAGGAACGCCGCCATCTCCGCCGGGGCGCCGGCGGGCACGCTGCGGTGCAATTCGCGCAGTTCGCCGCGCACCTGCTCGATGGCCGAATCAAACCGATGCAGCTCGTGTGCGATCCCTTCCTCGGGGATTTCGTAATGGCCGACCTCGAATCGCGCACTGGAGATCAAATGGGCATGACCGATCGCGATGCCGCCGAATACGCCTGCGCCATGCAGGGTAAAGCTCGCGCCGGATGGAATTGCAGCCATTTTTGCGGATTCCATGGTTGCCTATTCGTCCTCGCCGAAGCGATTGGTGATGAGCGCCAGCAGTGCGTCAAGCGCGGCCTGCGCCTGATCGCCTTCGGTCTCAATGGTAATGCGGCTTCCCTTGCCCGCCGCCAGCATCATGACTCCCATGATGCTCTTGGCATTGACGCGTCGCCCGCTGCGGCTCAACCAGGTTTCGGCGGCAAAGCGCGTGGCGGTCTGGGTAAGCTTGGCCGAAGCGCGCGCATGCAGGCCCAGCTTGTTGAGGATTTCAACTTCTGCCTGCGGCATTGGCCTTGTCTCCGGAAAGTTTGCATACGCCTTCGTATCCGCCGCTCAAGGCTTTCTCGACGACTTGCGCAAGGGCTTGTTCCCTGTAGGTGAGCGCGCGCACCAGCATCGGCAGATTCGCCCCGCAAACGGCTTCCACCCGCCCGGGCGCGGCGAGCAGGGTGGCGATGTTGCTCGGTGTGCCGCCACAGATGTCGGATAGCACCAGCACCCCCTGACCGCTCTCGACTTCGCCCGCCAGCGCGCGTGCTTGAGCGAGCAGCGCCTCGGGCTCGTCGGCGACGCTGACCCGCAGTGCGCGCACCTGCTCGAGCGGTTTGCCAAGCACATGGCTGGCGCCGCTGATCAGGGCGTCGCCCAGACTGCCATGGGTAACAATCAATATGCCTATCATCGAGGATTCTTTGGTTTGCGGGGACTCACCGACTGTTCAATGGTGTTTTCCAGAGTCGCGCGCCGATCGGGTGTTTGGTTTTCAATTTCAAGGCAAGGCAAATACCACCGAGACTTGTATTGTAAAGGCAGTATTCCTGAGATTCGTCGGGATTTCAGTCGCGGGCACCGCGCGGGCGAGCATTGCCATGGCGTGGTCGTCAAGCACCGCGTGCCCCGCGCTCCGCAAAAGCAGTTGCCGGTCCAGCTTGCCGTCCGCGCCGATGGCAAGCGCCACCACCGCGGTGCCCGAGAGTTTTTCCCGGAACGCTTCCTCGGGGTAGTTGCGCAGCCGCGACCCGGTCTGCAGCAGCCGTATGCCGTAGAGCTCCAGCGCGCTGCGATCGGCTTCCGCGCCCGCCGCGGTGCCCAGCGGCAGCAGGCAGGCAACAACCAGGGAGGCAGTTCTTAAGCCGGCAGAGCCGGAACCAAACAGTTTGCTTCGCTTTGGCATCCGCTTTTCCCGTCATTTTGTAAAGTTGCAAAGTAGCAACTTTACAAAATGACGGGACGTATACAAACCCAGGTAATTTGCCGGATTTGTCAATATTAGACCGCTGGCGCATAAATCTCGCGCCGGCTGTTGGAAGCAGCGCGGCGCGCTTTTGGCCGCGCGGTCGTATATTTGACTGGCGCCTAAGTGCGGGCCGCGCACGCCGCCTGCAACTCGTCCATGAACATGCCGGCCACATTGAAACCGGTCTGGTCGGTAATTTCCTGAAAGCAGGTGGGGCTGGTGACATTGATCTCAGTGAGGAATTCGCCGATGACGTCCAATCCCACCAGCAGCAAGCCGCGGCGCGCCAGTTCCGGTCCCAGGGTATTGGCGATCTCCAGGTCGCGCGCTGTCAGCGGCCTGGCCACGCCGGTTCCGCCGGCGGCGAGATTGCCGCGTGATTCGCCCGGCTTGGGGATGCGCGCCAGACAATGCGGCACCGGCTTGCCGCCGATCAGCAGCACGCGTTTGTCGCCATCGCGAATCTGCTCGATGTAGCGCTGCGCCATCACCGAGCGGCGCCCGTGGTCGCTCAGGGTTTCCACGATGACATTGCGATTCGGGTCGTATTCGGTGACGCGGAAAATCGACTCCCCGCCCATCCCGTCCAGCGGTTTGAGGATCACATCGGCATGCTCATCGATGAAGCCGTGCAGCTGGTTGGCCGAGCGGGCCACCAGGGTGGGGGCGAGGAACTGCGGGTACTGGGCGATGGCGAGTTTCTCGCTGTGGTCGCGCAGCGCGCGCGGATCGTTGAAAATCCTTGCGCCCTCGCGTTGCGCCTGTTCCAGCAGCCAGGTGCTGGTGACGTATTCGACGTCAAACGGCGGATCCTTGCGCATGATCACGCAGTCAAGGTCGGACAGCCGGGTTTCGCTGGCCGGGTCGAGGGCATACCAGCTGCCAGACCCCTTGCGCAGGGTGATCTGGCTCATCACCGCGAAGACATGATTGCGCTTCCAGACCAGGTCGTCCTGCTGCATGACATACAGTTCGTGGCTACGCCGCGTGGCCTCGGCCATCATCGCGTAGGTCGAGTCCTTCTTGATCTTCAGTGAATCCAGCGGATCTGTGATGAACCCGATTCTCATGAGCTATGCGCGTTTCCCCGGTTGGCGGCACATCCCGGCTCGAATACCGGATGCCGCGACTTTTAAGCCGCTAATTCCGTGCGCTCGAGTTCCACGGCGGCGGCCAGCAGCGCCAGCCGCGACACCACGCCATAAGTGTAGAAACGGTTGGGTCCCGCGCCGGGCATGGCCAGGTGATCGGGCGTGGTACAGCAATCGTCGAAGGCGAGCGGCACAAATTGCATTCCCGGCGCGTTGAGTACGTCGTCCACCCCCTTCTCCGTATGCACCCGGTAGAAGCCGCCGACGACGTAACGGTCGATCATGTATACCACCGGCTCGGCCGCGGCATCGTTGACGCGTTCGTAGGTGTGCACGCCCTCCTGCATGATGACTTCGGAGACCTCCATGCCCTCCTTGACCACCGACATCTTGTTGCGCTGCTTGCGGCTGAGCCCGCGCAATTCGGAGGCATCGCGCGCGATCATGATGCCCATGCCGTAGGTGCCGGCATCGGCCTTGACCACGATGTAGGGAGTTTCCTTGATGCCGTACTCGAGGTACTTTGCCCGGATCTGTATCAGCAGCGCATCGACATTCGAGGTCAGGCATTCCTCCCCGGCGCGCTCGTGAAAATTGACTTCGCCGCACACGGCGAAATACGGATTCACCAGCCAGGGGTCTATGGAGAGCAGCGCGGCGAATTCCTTGGCGACATCTTCATACGCGGCGAAATGATTGGATTTGCGGCGCACCGCCCAGCCGGCGTTCAGCGGCGGCAGCACAAACTGCTCGTCCAGGTCTTTCAATATTTCGGGCAATCCGGAGGACAGGTCGTTGTTGAGCAGTATGGTGCAGGGATCGAAATTGGCGACGCCCAGGCGGCGGCCGCTTCGGACCAGTGGCTCAACCAGCAAGCGGGTGCCGCCATCGACCTCGATTCGAGTCGGCTCGGTGATCGCCGGATTGAGGCTGCCGATGCGCACGTTCAGTCCCGCCTGGCGCAGGATGGTGGCGAGGCGCCCGAGGTTCTGCAGATAGAACTGGTTGCGCGTGTGGTTCTCGGGGATCAGCAGCAGATCCTTGGCGTTGGGGCAGATCTTTTCGATCGCCCCCATCACCGCCTGTACGCAAAGCGGCATGAACGCGGGATTCAGATTATTGAATCCGCCGGGAAACAGGTTGGTGTCGACCGGCGCCAGTTTGAAGCCGCTGTTGCGCAGATCCACGGAGCAGTAAAACGGCGGCGTGTGCTCCTGCCACTTGCCGCGAAACCAGTGTTCGATTTCGGTGCTGGAATCCAGCACGCGCTTTTCAAGCTCCTGCAGCGGGCCGGTCAGGGCGGTAGTCAGATGCGGAATCATCGGCGGGGTCCTTGCGGGTGTCAGGGGCCGAACAGGGCACGGACAAAGTATGGCGTGAACGAAGTGTGGCTTGAAACAGGCGGCCGCGCGCCGGGGGTGGAGGATTATTTCTTGGCCGCGGCGGGCTTGGGCGCCGCGGGTTCTTTGAAATTGCCGCCGGATTTGTTCGCCATATAGACCACCGCCCGCTCGAACTCGTAGTCGGACAGCGCGGGGTTGCCCCCCTTGGGCGGCATGCCGCGAACGCCCTTCATGGCGTCTGCCACCAGCCTCTTCTGGCCTTCGGCGATCAGTTTGCCCCACGCCGCCGCATCGCCCACTTTGGGCGCGCCTGCGACGCCGGCGCCGTGGCAGGCCGTGCAGACCGTCGTGTATACCTCTTCGCCGGTTTTTGCCGCGCCGCCTGTGGCATCGCCCGCGGCAATCACCACCTGCGCCACCGGCTTGATGCGCTCGGCAACCGCTTCCGAAGTTGTTCCGGCCGGATCGGTCTTGATGCCGCCAAGAACCAACTGCACCAGCAGAAGGATGACGATGACCGGGAGGAAAAAGGACAGCAGGATTACTACCGCCAATTGCTGCGGGGTCTGGATCAGCGAGTCGTGTGCTGCGGGTTCGGTCGCGCTCATGGAACTGCCCGGGCGGTGAAACAGGCGCGAATTATAGCGTCAATCGGCGCGCCGAATGACCGCGCAGGGCCGCCGGATTCGGCCAGGAAGCACGACGATCATCACGCCCGTCCGGTAGCAAAGGTGATTCGGGCGTTGCGTTGCAATAATGCTCAAGTTCTGGCGGATTATCACGAGCGCATCACGCGCCGCACCGCGGCGGCGATCTTGTCCGCGGTCGGGGTGATGAACTCCTCCAGAGGACGCGAGAAGGGCGTGGGGACATCCGGCCGCGCGACGCGCAGGATCGGCGCCTTGAGATGGTGGAAGGCTTCCTCGGCGACGATGGCCGAGATTTCCGAGGCCACGCCGCAGGACAGATGCGTCTCATCGGCGACCACCAGCCTGCCGGTTTTTGCCACGGAGGCGATCAGCGTCTTCCGGTCGAAGGGGACCAGGGTGCGCGGGTCGAGCACTTCCACATCGATGCCTTCGGCGGCCAGCATCTGCGCGGCCTGCAGTGCAACCTGCACCATATAGGAGGTGGCCACCAGCGTGACATCCCGGCCGGCGCGCTTGATGTCGGCCTGCCCGAAGGGGATCTCGTAGTCCTTCTGCGGCACCTCGCCTTCCATGCCAATCAGCAGGTCGTGCGTGAACATCACCGTCGGGTTGTCGCTCAAGCCAGCGGTCGCGACCAGACCCTTGGCATCGCGGGCGCTGGCCGGCAGCGCGATCTGCAGTCCGGGCACGTTCCAGTACATCGATTGCGGACTCATGCTGTGCTGGGTGCCGCCGCCGATGCGAAGGCCGTGCAGCATGTGGAACACCACCGGCACCTTGATTTTTCCACCCGAGGCGTAATAAGCGGTCGCGGCTTCGTTGGCGATCGAGGTCATGGAGAGAAACGAAAAGCTGGCCGCGCCGAGATGGCAGAAAACATGCTCGCCGCTCATGGCCGCGCCGGCCGCCAGCGCCGAGAATGCGGCCTCCGAGGTGGGCGGGAAATTGACGCGCTGCGGATATTTCTTCCAGATTTTTTCCAGATGCACGCGATGCGGGCCCAGGCCCATCACTTCGTTTCCCACCAGCGAGAAATTGGGCAGCTTGCGCATGCAGTAGTCGAGGCCCTCGACGAAGGCTTGTGAGTAGGTGATTTTTCGCATGGTTAGTTTCCTCGGGAACCGCTGAACAGACGATCAAATTACGCACGAACTTCAAAAGGTTCCCCCGGATTGGGGGATCTACAAGGGGGGTGTGCCCCCTTGTTCATTACGTTCTTCAGGCGAATACGCTGTCGAGCGCGGTCTCGCCGCGCGGCATCGGGCTTGCG
>MEQV01000241.1:296-664 GCA_001770355.1 Betaproteobacteria bacterium RIFCSPLOWO2_02_FULL_62_17 | reverse complement strand
CCAGCCTCAGCACGGCATCGCGTGAGAGGAGTTTCTTTCGCAGCAGCTTGCGAACATAGAGAAGTATCGGGTCCTGTTTTTGGTGCCAGTCGCGAAATGTTCTGGGCATGCGGCTCGCGTCCCAGGCCATCGCCACGTCGGTGGTGCCCGTGGAGAGCTCCGGCCACATGGGCTTGCTGCCTTCCCAGCGTTCGGTGACGCACTCGATGAATACCGGGCCCTTGCCGGCGCGGCAGCGCGCCACGCCTAGGGATACCGCTTTATGCACCGCGTCGACGTCCCGGCCGTCAACCTGCCTGCTGTCAATCGCCAGGGACTCGGCAATGCCGGCAAGCCGGGGCGCGGCGATCAGGGAGGAGGGAAATCCG
>MEQV01000241.1:0-137 GCA_001770355.1 Betaproteobacteria bacterium RIFCSPLOWO2_02_FULL_62_17 | reverse complement strand
TTCTGCGCGAATGCGCCTCCCAAAGCCAGGCCGATGCAGCCGCCGACCACCGAGGAGGTCGCCAGAAATCCCTGCTCAGGGGCGCTCATGTGCAGCGTGCCGCCGCGGCCGCCATTCAGGCCCGTGGCGCGGCCGAG
>MEQV01000240.1:6032-9894 GCA_001770355.1 Betaproteobacteria bacterium RIFCSPLOWO2_02_FULL_62_17 | reverse complement strand
CACGCATCTTTTCGGCACGACCACAATTACGATAGCTCTGAATCCACGGGGTCATCTTCGCCGATATATGTACGAGTTCATTAGTCTCATTGAACCGAGCTGCACCCGGGAAAAGGTTGAATTCCAGTTGCGGGCAGCCGCTTCGGGTCGTTGAAGGCATTTTCTGCAGCCTCCCGGTAGATAGCGCAACTGCTGGAAGGTCATGAATGGTCGATTGGAATTCGATGACAAGAGTTCCTTATTGCAGGATAACAACAGATTACTTGCGTTGATCGGTCGGGGAAACCACACTGCGCGGCGGCGCCGGGCTTCGGTCCCGGCAGACGCATTGCAGATATCGGGAGGAAACTCATGGCAAAGCACGGAATACATATCGTCGGCAGCGTGCCGCTGGCAAATGCGGCGCAGGTTTTCGAAACGCTGTCGGCCGCGTTAGGCGCGGGCTTGCGCTCGCTGCCGGACGGCGAAACCGGACCGCGCATCGACTGGCTTCCCTGGATGGAGCCGATTTTCTCGGAGAACCCCGCCTTCGAACAAACCTCCGAAACCTTTGCGGTGCACAACCGGGCAAGGGTTCAGCAAAGATACAAACTCAAAGCCGGTCTCGCTGCCAGGGATGTGCAATTCACCAACATGCCGCACTCCGGCTTCGCCATGGAATCCTGGCCGGTATTCGCGCGCCTGAAGAAAGAAGGCAAGATCCCGCCGAAAGTGCGCTATCAGTACGACTTCGCCTCGCTGCCCTCCGTCATTCAGCGCTTCGTGGTGCAGGCCGAACAGGATGCAATCGCGCCGCTGTTCGAGGCCGCTCTGATGGGCGAACTTGAAAAGATCTGCGCCGCCATTCCCCACGACCAGCTCGCCATCCAGTGGGACGTGGCCTCCTCGATTTTCTACTATCTCGAAACCGGCGAAGCCACCCGCTATGGCAAGACGCGCGAGGAAATGTTGAAGACCTTTGTCGACATGCACGTGCGCTTCGGCAACCGCGTACCGAAGGATGTCGAACTCATGTATCACTTGTGCTATGGCGACGCCAACCACCGCCATTCGGTCGAGCCCACCGACATGCGCTACCTGGTCGATTTCGCCAATGGCGTCTCGGCCGCCATTGGGCGCAGCATCGAAGTCATCCACGCGCCGGTGCCGCGCAACCGCACCGACGACGCCTATTTCGCGCCGCTCGCGCGCCTGAAGCTGCGCCCGGAAACCAGTTTCGCGCTGGGCCTGGTGCACCATACCGATGGCGTGGAAGGCACGCGCGCGCGCATGACCGCCGCCGACAAATATCTGAAGGACTACATGATCGGCACCGAGTGCGGCTTCGGACGCAGGGATCCCGCGACGCTGCCTAAGCTTATGGAAATCCATGCACAGGCGGCGGGTTTGCGCTGAACGGAATCGCCCGCCTCGCACCTGCTTACTGCAATATCTGCGCATGCAACTGGATCAGCCGCCGCACGTCCTGGTGGCCGGGTCTGCGGCCGAAGCCGCATTCAGTGGCGATGCCGAAATCGGGCAAAAAACGTTCGGCCGCGGCGATGCGGCGGCGCGCGCCTTCGACACCGTCGGTGTAATGCACCAGCCCCAGGTAGACGCGCCCTGATTTGTCGCGATCGAGCTTTCCCAACGGAGCAAAGTAAGCGTCGTCGCTTCGATCCCTGGGCACCGGCATATGCACGTAATCGATGCGGCGATTGAGACCTTGCGCGACCGCATTGGCGATCTCCACACATGCCCCGAGATCGCGCGGGTTGATGGCGTGGCTGTGGTCCTGGCTGCCGTAGCAAAGGTGATAGCCCATCTCGACGCCGGGCGCGACCGCATTCCCCAGGCGAACCAGGCGCTCGACGATGCCGGGCTTGGCATCGCGCCACCAGGGCCGCACATAGGCGTTCTCGGGATCCTCCCAGATGAGCACCACGCGCACCGCATCCCAGGTAATGGCGAGTTCCCCGTGCGGTATCGCGGCCTGGATGCGCGCAAGTTCCGCCAGCAGCGCGCACTCGTAGGGCGTCTCCACCGGCGCTCGCGACTCGGGAATCAAAAGCGACATCACGTCCTGCGGCGCGGGCAGTCCCACCTGAAGGCGCCAGGACCTTGGGACTTTCCCCGCGTCCTTCAATGCCCGCAACACACCATAGGAAGTGATGGCCCAGCGGGCAAAATTGAGATCGCCGAATGCGATCTTCGACGGATCGGCGTTCGCGCGCAGGCGCAGTGGCACTTCGTAGGAGGTGCTGCGCGCCACGCCTCCAGAGGGAAACTCGCCGACTTCAAGAGCCGGTGAGGCACCCAGCACCGGGTACTGCGAGCTGACCCACATTTTGCGGTCGCCGAGCTCGCCGTCCGGCACGCGCCGGATGTTCTCCCCGAGCAGCTCTGAGACGGTATTGAATACCTGGTAGATATGGTCCAAAGGAATGGTGCCGACCAGGTAGGCGTCGCGCGTCGCCGTGCTCATGCTTTCTTCCTCACCTCAGACCAGCGGCTACTGCGGTTGAATCTTCATGGCAGCCCTCCTTTGCTCCGATATTTCTGCCTGAAGCCGCGAAGTCTATGCCATTCGGCCAAGTAATCCTTGCTTATCGCGTCATAACAAGGCCTTATGAGCAGCGCCGCGAGAGCTGTTCACATCGGCTTGAAGCCCAACTCCTTGACGAGCACGCGCTCCCAGAGCACGCGCTCGGCGCGCGCCCGGTCGGCGAGTTCCTTGGGAGTCATGGGTTCGCCATTGGTGAATCCGAAGCTGCGCACCCGTTCGACGAACGCGGGTTCCTTGAGGACACGCTCCACTTCGCGATTGAGCCGCTGCAATATCGGCTGCGCGACGCCGGTGGGTGCCACCAGCGACCACCACCCGGCGAACACCAGCCCCGGGTAGTGCTCGTCCAGGGTGGGTACGTCCGGCAGGTCGGGGAAGCGCTTGGCCGAACTCACCGCGATGATGCGAAGTTTCCCCGCGTCGACCTGCGGCTTGATCGAAGGGTGCGAGGCCACGATCACTTCCACACGGCCCGCGACCGTGTCCTGGATGGATTGCGACATTTCCTTGTAGGGCACCAGCGGGGCGTTCATGCCGGTCTGATGGTTGAACCAGCGCGCCAGGATCTCGGCGTTGATGCTGGGGATAGCAACGGAAAGCTTGCCCGCGGACGCCTTCGCATGGGTCACCAGTCCGGGAAAGTTCTTCACCGGCACGCCCGCGTTCACCGCGATGGTGAAAGCCGCGCCGTCCACCACGTTGGCGGCGAACACGAAGTCGCGTTCCGGCTCGTAGGGAAAATCCTTCAGGAGGAAGCGGTTCATCACCATCGACGCATTGGTGCCGAGGAACAGGGTGTAACCGTCCGGCGCCGATCTCACCGCGGCGCTGGCGCCGACGATGCCCTGGCCGCCCGGACGCAGATCCACGATGAAGGACTGCCCTGACGCCTTGGACAGCCGGTCGGCCATCATGCGCGTGATGATGTCGGGCGAACTCCCCGCGGGGTTGGCGACGATGATGCCCACCGGCTTGGCGGGCCAGGCGTCCTGCGCGCATACAGTGGTGGCGGGCGCGGCAAGCGCCAGAACGAAACTGCCCAGTGCAAGATTTTTCATGGACCCTCCGAGTGTGATTTGCGCCTCCAGGCGCCGGCCCCGCAATACGACGGCAGGCCGGGCCTCACGCGCTTCCCCATATCTTCCGTGCCACGGACACCAGCAGGGCAAGCTTGCGTTCTTCGTCCTCGGTGGTGAAACGGTTTCCGGCGTAGCTGGAGGCAAACCCGCACTGCGGACTGAGGGCGAGCCGCTCCAAATCGGCGTATTTCGCCGCGTCGTCCACCCGGCGCCTCAATTCGTCCTCGGATTCGAGCCG
>MEQV01000240.1:2449-5994 GCA_001770355.1 Betaproteobacteria bacterium RIFCSPLOWO2_02_FULL_62_17 | reverse complement strand
GGCGCGATCGGTGTCGTATTCGAGAAAATAGGCGTCCGCCTCGATGTCTTGGAACAGGCGTTCGGCGATGAAATCGTAGCCCCCGCCGCCCTGTCCGTGGCCACTGTTACCTCGGCACAGATGTACCCCCAGGGTCATGCTTACCGGACGTTCGCGAACCGCGTCGTTGAACATCGCGAAATATTCGCTGACCAGCTGGTCCGGGTCCTCGCCCCGTTCTTTCACGATCGCGGCGTTGCGCGGGTCGCAGATCACCGCGCTGGGCACGTCATCGATCTGCAGGTAGGTGCAGCCTTGCGCGGCCAGATCGGCGATTTCAGCGCGGTAAATCGCGGCAACGTCGGCGAAATACTCGCGGCGATCCTGGTACGGAGACTTCGCCAGCATCCTGTCGCCACGGAAGAAATGATTGCAGGAGGGCGCCGGCAAAGTAGCCTTGACGGTCTTGGCAGTGAGTCCTTTCACAAAGGAAAACCCCGGCGCCATCATTTCGCGGCGCTTGAGCCTTGCGATCACATCGGGCACCGGACCACCCTTGCGCGTGGCTCCGGAAAAATCAGTGAAGATGAAGTCGCTGGAAATGCGTTCGGTGGAGAAACCATCCGCCGCGTAAAAAAGCAGGTCGCGCCAGGACCACTTGCGAAATTCGCCGTCGCTGACGACCTGGACGCCGGCGCGCTCCTGCAGCGCCACGACGTCGCGAATGCATTGATCCTCGAGCGCACGAAGTTCGTCGACAGCAAGTTTGCCGTCGCGCCAGGCCTCGCGCGCCCTGACCAGCTTTTCCGGCCGGATGAAGCTGCCCAGATGTTCGGCGCGAAACGGGGGATTGATTCTGCGTGCCGCCATATGCAAGTTCCTTTCGTAGACGCAATGGGTAGGTGTTCCAGCGCGACCCCTTGCATGGTCGCGGTTTGATTATTGCCATAGTTCGAGGTTCGCGGAAGTAATGCTTGCTTATTTGGCGATTAGAACAGCTTATCGCGACATAAGACTCTTATGTCGTCACGAAGACCCGGATCCGCCCTGCACCACCGCTCAGCGAGCTATGATCTGGCTCGGCGCCGGGCACGCGATGCTTCACGGATCGGCTGTAGGCGATCTTTTCATTGGTTCATCGGGTAGGACATGCAAACTAAAAACAATAACGGACCGCTCGCGGTCGACGTGGCGGTGGTGGGAAGCGGCGGAGCGGGTCTCGCCGCGGCGCTCGAGGCCAGGCGTACCGGGGCGAGCGTCGCAATCATCGATAAGGCGGACTCGCTTGGAGGCGCGACGATGCTCTCAGGCGGCGGCTGCCTGATTGCCGGCAGTCCGCTGCAGGAAAAGCAGGGCATCCACGATTCCCCCGAACTCGCCTACGAAGACTGGGTAAGGTGGGGCGAGGGCGAGGCCGACCAGGACTGGGCACGCTATTACATCGAGCAATCGGTGCGCGAAATCTATTTCTGGCTCGAGCGGCTCGGCGTCGAGTGGCTGACCCTCCTGCCGCAGGAAGGCAACCGCGTGCCGCGCTGGCACCGCCCGAGGGATCACGGCAAGGAGATCGCTACGGTGCTGATACGGGCGGTTGAGGATTCCGGCGCACAGATCTTTCCCTCGACGCAGGTGCTGAGGCTGCTGCGCAGCGACGGCCGGGTATGCGGCCTGGAAGCGTCGCGCAACGGCGAGACGCTCGAAATCCACAGCAAGACGCTGGTGCTCGCCACCGGCGGATTTGCCTCGAATCTGGGCATGGTGCTCGAGCACCGGCCCGAGCTGAAGGGCTCGCGCATACTCCTGGGCGGTGGACCTGACGCCACCGGAGAGGGACACGCGCTGGCGCGCGCACTCGGCGCGAAATTCACCCACATGGGCGAGGTGTGGTTCTACGCCTATGCCACGCCCGATTACCGCGACCCGGGCGGAAAACGCGGTATGGTGTTCCGCCTGCGCGCGGACTATCTCTGGGTGAACCAGCAGGGCCGGCGCTTCCACGACGAGTCGCTGTGCGGCGGCTCGACGGCGACGCCGGCGCTGCTCAAGCAGTCGCCGCGCCACGCCTGGTCGATTCTCGATGCGCAGACCGCCGCGATCCTGGAAATCGCCGATCCCTATTACCGCAGCGGCGCGACGGTCAATCGCGAGCACATCCAGGAACTGCTCGATCATTCGCCATACGTGCGCAAGGCGGACACGCTGGAAGAACTCGCGCGCAAAATGGAGACCGACGTGCCGGCGTTTCTCGCCACCATCGAGCGCCACAACCGCGCCCTGGCCGGGGGCCTGGAGCGCGAACCCGAGTTCGGCAAGCCGCTCGCGAATTCAAAGAAGATCGAGGTTCCGCCTTACTACGCGATCGAGATTTTCCCGCTCGCGCGCAAGAACTTCGGCGGCGTCAAGACCGACCTGCGCTGCCACATGCTCGATGAGGGCCTCCGGCCGATCGCCGGCATCTACGCCGCGGGCGAATTGTGCGGCATGGCCGGCGGGCATATCAACGGCAAGGCGGGCCTGGAGGGCACCATGCTTGGGCCTTCGCTTTTCAGCGGCCGCGTCGCGGGCGCGTGGGCGGCGCAGGAAGCGGGGTTTGGGGCGGGGTTTCAAGGGGAAGGAAAATCGATTCAGGGTTTGACTCACACCGAGACATGATTTTTCCTAATGCATTGCGTTGCAAGTTTCCCGAGTGTCGCCTCACGCAATTCACCAGACACCATCTCACTGATTAACATTCGCCAATTGCCTTTTTCGACTTCATTGACCATGTCGTAGGAGAATGGCAGCCATCGTGGGATGGGAATGGATTCCAATTCATCCCAATAGCGTCGATTGGCTTCTTCAAAAAGTTTCCGTGCTTCCATCATTGATCTCAGTATGACACCTTGAAGGTTGGACTTTCCTCGGGCCGGGTCTTACGGTGATAGTAAATCCGCGCGGTGGCGATGTTGGCGTGGCCAAGCCATTCCTGCACCTTGCCGATGTCCACCTGGTGATCGAGCGCGTTGGTCGCGACCGTCGCCCGCAAAGCTGGCACGCCATTTGACGCGCATACTGCCATAGTATGTTGTAGAGGTGCAGTGGTTTTGATTGCTCGCTGTCCCCATATCATCTCCGATAGATGAAAATCAATCCAGGGCCCAACTCACACCGGCACATGATTTTCCCCAATGCATTGCGTTGCGGGTCCCACTAGAATGTTGCCCAATGAGAATTATGTCTAACCGCGTGCGAGTCACGATGACGGAACCGGGATTTACTCGGTAAAACTCAGCGGTGAAGCGCGCAGGCAACAATGCGCAATAACCGAGCCGCGCTGGACACAGGAGAGATCAGATGAGACGCACATTGCTGGGTTTGGCCGTCGCGGCGCTCTGCGCAATCGAGGCGCACGCTCAAACCTTTCCGTCGAAGTCGATTCACCTCATCGTCGGCTTCCCGCCGGGCGGCGGCACAGACAACCTCGCCCGCGCCATTGCGCCGAAGGCCGGCGAGGCGCTCGGACAGCCGGTGGTCGTGGAGAATAACGGCGGCGCCTCCGGAATGCTTGCGACCCAGCAGGTACAGCG
>MEQV01000240.1:0-2390 GCA_001770355.1 Betaproteobacteria bacterium RIFCSPLOWO2_02_FULL_62_17 | reverse complement strand
CGGGCCGAAGTCGTTCGAGGACCTGATCGACCGGGCGCGCCGCAATCCGGGCAAGCTTGCCTACGGAACGGCCGGGCTGGGGACCGAAACCCATTTCATGATCGAGAACATCGGCCACCTCATCAACGGCCCGATGCAGGTGGTGCCTTACAAGGGCGGCGGCCCGGCGCTCAACGATCTGCTGGGCGGCCAGATTCCGCTGGTGATTCAGCCGGTGGTGACCTTTCTCCAGCACGCGCGCGCGGGCAAGCTGCGGATACTGGCGATGATCCTGCCCAAGCGCTGGGAGACTCTGCCGGAGGTGCCGACTGTCAACGAGTTCATCCCCAAGTTCCAGTCGCCCATGGGCGGCGGAGCCGTATGGGGGCCCGCGAAACTGCCGCAGCCAATCGCCCTGAGACTGCAGAGCGCCATTGCCAGCGCGATCAACGACCCGGCGGTGAATGAACGCTTGAGAGCCGATGGGCACATCCTGGCCGCGAGCACGCCGGCCGTATTTGCCGCGGAGTTGCTGCGCCAGAAGGCGCTGTTCGAGCAGTTGTTGAAAGAGGTAAACCTCAAGCAGTAGCGCGCCTGTTGGCCATTAAAACCGAGTAGTTATGAAGTTGGGAGATAATTCCGATCACGCTTATTCATCAGCGCGACCAGCGGCCCGGATGTCGCACTTCGAACTTTAATTCGCAAAAACGCTGGAAAGCCGCGGCAGCGCTTGCTTCCGGCCGGAAACTTTGCGAGTCCGGCGCTATTTGGCTGCGCCACCCAAGCAACTACGCCGTTGACTGGTGGAGCTTGCGCTTGACCTCGGCCTCGATGAATTCGACGTGCTTCTCGCCGGACAGCAGGGAACGAACTGTGTCGTGGCTTTTCTTCGTATCGACGTCGACCACGTAAAGCGACGCAAGCTCGCCATCCGTGTCTTCCGGGAACAGCGGCCGCACCGCGACCGCACCCGCCCGGGTAGCCCTGGCAATCACGCTGCTGCGCTGCGCGGCGCTGGTGCCGTTGCGAAATTTGAGTTGTAGCTTCATGCCGCCCGCGGTGAAATCCGTGTCCGTAGAAAGTTACTTTATCAGATTGGGCAAATATAGCAGGCCATAACCGTATTCGTCGGTCCAGGCCTTGCCCTTCATCCCCGACAGGCGCTTGGAACGCCGCTGCAAGGCCATGCCGACTGCGGTCGCGCCCAGTTTGGGGCGCCGCCCCAGCAGCAATGCAACAGCTGCGGCAACATGCGGGGTCGCCATCGAAGTGCCGTCCCAGGAAGCATAGTTTGTTTCCTTGCGGTCCGCCGATTTCCTCATCGGCAACGTCGACAGAATTGAAACTCCTGGCGCGACGATGCGGATGTGGGATCCGGTGTTCGAGAAGCGCGCGCGGCGCAGCGCAGAACTCACCGCACCGACCGCGATAACGCCGGGAAATGCGCCCGGGTATTCCACCGGGTTTCCGTCTTCGTATTCGTTACCCATAGCTGCGACCACGACGATGTCCTTCGTCACGAGCCGCCGGAACAGCAATTCCTCGGTCTTCGATACGTCCTCTCCGCCCAGGCTCAAGTTGAGCACCCTGGCGCCGGAATCCGACACCGCGCGCAAGGCCCGCAGATACGTCTCGCCATCGGTCAGGTAATCGCCGTCTTCCGGTTTGTCCGAAAACACCTTCCATACCTTGATCCTGCAATTGGAAACGCCGCTGATGCCGACTCGGTTGCCGGCCGTCGCGGCGATGATGCCGGACACGTGGGTGCCGTGCCCTACGATGTCCTCGGCGCTCAGTTTGCCGTGATCGTAGCTGTCGATCGCGCCCTTGAGGTCCGGGTGGTTCGCATCCACACCGGTGTCGACTACGGCAACGGCGATCCCGCGGGCATCGGGAATCGGGCAGTCATACCAGCCGATTGCGTGCAGCCCCCACTGCGCGTTGCGACGGGGATCGCCTCCCTGCGCGGCAAGCCAGCGTACGGGCATGCGCTCGGCAAATTCGATGGCCTCCGATGCATTGAGTTTCTTCAGTAGCGCGGGCGTGATCTGCCCTGCGTCCAGTGTCACTGTGTTGAAGCCGCGAAGTTCCTGCGCGGGGGAGGCGCTCTCGCTCATGACCAGAGCCGCCATGTGCCGGGCGCGCCTGATGCCGGAAAAACGCATGCCAGGGCTCGCTTCCTCGGCGAACAAGGGCTTGACGTGCTTAAGGCCGAAATTGCGCTCCAGATAGGCAAGCGGTTCGGAAACCGCTTCGGGCATCGCGGTGAACGCCTCGCCAAAGCGACGCGTGGAACGAAGCAGCCCCGATTTGACCCGCGGAATTGCGCCCGCCTTGAAGCAGATGATGAGTTGACCCGAGCGATGCACGCGCCGGCGCGCGGATCGCATTGCCGGATGCTGCTTTTTGTG
>MEQV01000239.1:7372-11049 GCA_001770355.1 Betaproteobacteria bacterium RIFCSPLOWO2_02_FULL_62_17 | reverse complement strand
CAGGGGCAGCTGCGAGTTGATCGCGCCCGAACCGCCGCACAACCAGGACAGATTGGGGGCATGCATTCTGCGGGCCAGTTTCACCGCCGCCATGGCAAGCTGCGATGCAGCCCCCAGCGCCGCGATTTCATCGTCCTCGAGTTGCCTCGCCAGCACGCAGGCGATCAATTCCGCCGGCGCCACATCATTCTGCAACGAGCTCATCTGCTGTTCTCCTCAGTACTCTGTGCGCAGCGCCATCAGGCGGGCCGCGCCGATCATGTCCAGGTAGGCGCCGTGGTCAGCCGGCGCGAAGACGAATTCCTTGAGGTACTCGTCGCTGCGGCCCTGCTTGGCCAGCTCGGCATACTTCTCCAAATGCGGCCGGTCGTAGCTGTAACGCGCCGGGCAGGCGCCGGGGTGGGCGCCGAAAGGCAGCTCCACCACCGAATTCACCACGATGCCGGGAATGGTGGTGCGCGTCGGCTGGGCGCGCGTCTCCTCGATCGGGCGCACCTGCTCGGTGGTGATGATGACGTGTTTTGCGGCCTTGGCAATGATGCCTTCCATGTGATTGCCGCCCAACTGCCGTGCGTTGCCGTAGGGGTCGCACTCCTGCACGTGAATGACGGCAACATCGGGCTGCAGCGCCGGCACCGCGTAGCACGGCTCCCCGGTAAACGGATCGGTGATTTTCTTGAAACTCTCCGGATTCGCCCGCGGAAGATCGGTGAGTTCGTAATACTTGGGCATTGCCATGAACGGAATGCCGGACGCCCCGGCGCGATAGCCCATGACCAGCGATGCCTCGTCGGACTCGCGCAGCCGGATCTTCTTGGCTTCGACGGCACGGCGGAAATTGGGCGCAAGTCCCAGGAACTCCATGCCGACATACGAAGCGAAGACCGTTCCGACACATCCGGCCGCGATCAGCAGATCGATGGCGATACCCGCGCTCGGCGTGGGCATGATGGTCAGATTGCGGACACCTTGCCTCGCAATCTGCCGCACCGCCGCCAGCGGTGTGCTGTTGTAGTGCGTCGTGGTCATCGACAGGGACATGCCGTCCTTCACCACCGCGAATGCCTCCTGCAGCGATTTGACCTTGCTAGTTCTTTCCAATGCCTTGACTCCTCTTATCGTTGTTCCCGTAATTCCACCTTGCGCACCTTACCGGTACTCGTTTTCGGCAGGTCGCTCACGAAGCGATAGCGCTTCGGCCGCTTGTAACCGGAGAGATTCTGCTCGCAGAACCGGGCCAGTTCGTCCGCGTCGCACACGGCACCGTCATTGAGCACTAAGCAGGCGACGATCACTTCGCCCCAATAATCATCTTTTTCACCGATCACAGCGACCTCGCGCACCGCCGCATGTTCGCTAAGTACCCCTTCTACTTCCGCGGAATAGACCTTGAATCCGCCCGAGGCAATGGTGTCGCGCTTGCGATCGAGAATGGTGAGCCAGCCTTCGGCGTCGCGGCGCACCAGATCGCCCGTGAACAACCAACCGTCGCGGATCACTTCGGCGGAGAGGGCCGGCTGATTCCAATATCCCGACATCAGCGACTCCGAGCGGATGATCATCTCGCCGGTCTCGCCATCAGGCAGGTCGCACCCTTCGTCATCGACGATGCGGATGTGATAGCCGGGCATCTCGCGCCCGAAGGGAAGGGATTCGCTGGCGCGGCGGCCAGCGGAAGCGGCGAGCAGGCGCGCGTGATCCGCGGGGGGAAGGAAGGCGAGCTGGCCGCCGGACTCGCTCGATCCATAGGTCTGCGCGAGCGGCACATTCAGCACCTGGGCCGCGCGACGCACCAGCGACAAGGGTGCCGGGCCACCCGCATATTCGATCAGGCGCAGGGAGGAAAGGTCGCGCGCCTTGGCACTTTGCGCGTCGGTGATGGCGGCCAGCATGGTGGGCACCACGTACAGGCGGGTAATCGATTCGCGCTCGATGTGATCGAGCACCTGCGCCGGATCGAAGCGCGGCAGGATGGTGGTCACGCAGGTGCGGTAGGCATACGCGGTGAGCATCTGTATGCCCACGCCCGAAGTCATGGGCAGCGCCAGCAGGCAACGGTCGTCCTCGGTGAACGGGCTGTGCAGCAGGTAGTTGAGCGTGCTCTGCAGGTACTGCTCGTGCGTGCTGATGACACCCTTTGGAACCCCGGTAGTGCCGCTGGTGTACTTGATCGCGCGGATGGCGCTGCCGGGCACGACGACCGCGGGCTCCTGCGCGCCTGCACCCGCGATCAGGGTCTCGTAATCGCGCGGCTGCCCATGATCCGCGCCCACGCCGATCACCGCCGCATAGCGCGAAACATCGGTCGCAATGCCATTCAGCCGCGATGCCAGGACCGATGAAATGAACAGCGCGCGCGCGTCCACATCCTTCAGGACATAATCGATTTCCCTCGCTACCGAACGCGCATTGATGGGCACGGCTATGAGGCCAGCCTTGGTCAGGGCGAAATAGATCTCGGCGAGCCGGTGCGAGTTCTCCGCCAGGAAGGCGATGCGGTCCCCGGCCTCGAGGCCGCGCGCGATCAGCGCATTGGCGAGGCGGTTGACGCGCTCGTTCGCCTGGCGCCAGGTCCAGGACGCTGCCTCGAATTTCCAGGCAGTGCGCTCCGGGTAGCGCCTGGCGTTACCGGCGAGGATTTCACCAGTCAGCATTGGCTTGCTTGAGAAATGCTTTCATGCGTGTTTCGCCTCTATTGCGTGCCGCGATCAGGACATCAAATTCGGCAGGAACAGCGCAATTTGCGGAAAGACGGTCAGCACCACCAGCCCGACAAGCAGGGCTGAAAAGAACGGCACTATGCCTCTGAATATCGTATACATCGGGACACCGTTGGATATGCCCTGAATGACGAACACATTCATGCCGACCGGCGGCGAGATCAGCCCGGCCTCGGCCGTCAGGGTCACTATGATGCCAAACCAGATGGGATCAAAGCCCAACCGCTCTATCAACGGGAAGAAAATCGGCAAGGTGATCAGAATCATCGCCAGGGCATCCATGACGCAACCGAGGATCAAGTAGATGATGACAATGATGGCCAGGACAAAATACCGGTTGACGGCAAGGCCTTCGATGGTGTTCGCGACTTGAGAAGGCACTCCGCTCACCGACAGGAAATAGCTGAAGAGAATAGCGCCGAGCAGAATGAGAAAAATCATGCCGGTTGCCTTGCCGGTGTTGACGACGCTCGCCTTCACGCCCTCCCAGTCAAGTCGCCTGCGGGCAATTCCGAAAAGGAAAGTCGCGCAAGCGCCGACACCGGCCGCTTCCGTGGGCGTGAAAACCCCGAGGTAGATTCCTCCGATGACGAATACAAACAGCACCACTACCATCCACGTGTCCTTGAGCGCATAGAGCTTCTCTTTGAAACTGCTGTCGTCCCCCGGCGGGCCAGCCAGAGGATTCATCCGGCAAAGAATATAGATAGTGGCGATGAACAGGCCGGCCATCAGGATGCCGGGCAGGAAGCCGGCAAGAAAAAGCTTGCCGATGGACGTCTGGGTGATGACGCCATAAACGATGAACCCGATGCTCGGTGGAATCAGAATGCCCAGGGTGCCGCCCGCAGCGACACAGCCGGTGGCCAGCGCCGGGTCGTAACCGCGCTTTCGCATCTCCGGCAAAGCCACGGTACCCATGGTGGCGGCCGTGGCGACGCTGGAGCCGCACACCGC
>MEQV01000239.1:492-7362 GCA_001770355.1 Betaproteobacteria bacterium RIFCSPLOWO2_02_FULL_62_17 | reverse complement strand
GCGCAGCCGCCGATGGTCGCCATTGCCAGGCCGCCCCGCAGGCGCCCCAGCCAGCACTGCACGGCACTATAGAGGTCCTGACTCAAACCGGCACGGAAGGCAAATTCTCCCATGAGTATGAATAGGGGAATCACGCTCATGTCATAAGACGCGAAGGTGTCGTACGGGACAACCTGAAGCAGACCCAGCGCGGCGCCAAAATCCTTGATATAGGCGAAACCGGAAAATGCCACCAAGCCCATGACTATGCCTATCGGCATTCCGGAAAATAGAGCCAGGAAAAGTACGCCTGAGCCGATCAGTCCGACGGTAAGGGGCGTCATTGACTTTCCCCTGTTAACGCCCTGGATAGCGCATTAAGAAACTGCGCGAGGAACACGATGCACAATACGGCACTCCCGACAGCAACCACCCCCATAAAAGGAAAGGTCGGGATAAGGAGGTCCGGGGACGTTACTCCGTCGTGAAACACGGTCTTCGAATACAGCGCGGACTGCCAGGCGACCAGAGCAAGAAAAAACATGCTGAGAAACCACGTAATGCTGTCAATGACGGCCCGGACTCGCGGGGACAGCGCATCGATAAGTATCCTGACTTTCACGTGCTCGTCCCTGGTCGCACAATAGCCGATGCCAAACGCGACCACGATCGCCATCATGAACATGCTCAGTTCATAGGCGCCGCTTATGGGGCGGTTCAGGAAATAGCGCATGCCGACATCGGCAGCGGTAAGCAGCATCAGCAGGACCAGTGTGATCCCGCCCATGGCGTGAAGAAATCCGCTTATTCGGCTCGCTGCCCTGTCGAGCAGTCGAGCGGCCTTGTCCAGCGACATCCGATTGCCCCTCCCTATATCCCCTTTCGCGATCAGGCGAAAGGGGATGTGAGCCGCGCGCGCCCCGCGGCCGCCAAACCGGAAAGCGCTGCTTAATTTTGCTTCAAGAGCCTGAGCGTCTCGTCCAGCACTTTTTGCGCCGGCAAACCCTTCGCTTCCAACTGCTTGATATAGGTCTCCCACAAGGGTTTCGCCCCCACGTCGATCCATCGGTTCACTTCGTCTTTCGGCAGGGTGTACTCGGTCATGGAGAAACCGTCCTTGGACAACCTTTCGCGGAAACTCGGCTCGACCTCGTCGCGAAACGCCTTTCCCACCCGTCTGGCGGCATCCAAGCCGGTGACGCTCGTTATCTGCTCCTGGATATCCTTGGGCAGACTGTTCCACTTGCCGAGATTCATGATCATGAAACTCGCCCCGCTATACAGCGGTACATAGGTGTAATACTTTATTAGCTCGTAGTATCTCCATTCGAGGGCGGCGTTAAACGTGGTGCCTGCTCCATCCAGAACGCCTTTCTGGAGGGCAAGGTAAATGTCCGGTATGGGGATCAGCAGCGGGGTGGCGCCCAGAAGCTTCATGGCCGCAGTCGGCGGTCCTGCGATGGTCCTCAGCTTCAGCCCCTTGAGGTCTTGGAGTGTTTTGACCTGTTTCTTTACCGTCTGCAGGAAGTAAGGACCGGCTATGTGCGGTGTCAACATCTTCACATTGCGGTATTCATTCTGAATCTCCGGGAATTTGGCATAGAGCTGGTATAGGGCGCCGCTGCCCATCTCCCCCGAAGTTATCGGCAGGAACGGAAGGGTAATCACGTCAGTGAGCGGGAACTGGCCGGGATAAAAAATAGAGGCGGTCCATGCCATGTCGGTGACACCCGTAACCGTTGCCTGCAAGGCAGCGGTCTGCTTCGCCAGGGTCTGGGACGGATACTCGACAATCTTGACCCTGCCCTTGGTCGCTTCCTCGATGCTCTTCATCCAGGGCACCAAGCCGTGGTTCCTGAAATAGGACGTCGTGGTTTCGTGGTGACTGAAAGAAAGCTCTATGGGTTTTGCCGGAGCCGCGGCGTGACTGTTGAAAGCAAATACTTGTGCCGACAGGACTGCCGCTGCAAGCAAGAAATGCGTCTTCATTTTCTCCTCCTTCTTATGGACCCGTTACGTTTTCAATTTATATCTTCCTACCGACTGCCGAGCCTTCGTGTATCGCCGATAAGACACCTCTCGGTTCTACACAATCGCCTATTTTGTAGATCTCGGGCATGAATCCGCTGAGCCGCTCGCCAAGCGAATTCTCGCTTTTCGAGCCCGCGGCCAACACCACGCTATCCGCCTTCAAGAACAGCAGCTCATAGCGGGGACCGCCTTTTTCCGGCGGCTCACCGCCATCCCAGACGAAGTGCACACCCTTGTCGGTAACGCTCTCCAGCGTGGAATCCGGAAACATCGCCACGCGAAGTTTGATCAAATTCTCCAGAAGGGCCAATTTGATGTTGTGATGCAGCCCCCAGGCGATTTTGTTCTTGGCCACGACTGAAACCTTCTTCCCCTGCTCAGCCAGAAACAAAGCTGCGGCGAGCCCCCTCGATCCTCGACCTGTTATCACGACTACGACCTCATTTCCTGCTTGGACCTGGCCGGTCAGCACCTCATGCGCGAAGACGACGCGCTTGTCTCCAATGCCCGGCACATCATCAAGCGTAGCCGGCGAGGCACCGGTCGCCACGACCACGGCATCCGGCTTCATTTCCTCGACCATCTGCTGAGTGGCTTCCTTGCCGAGCGTGACGCTAACCCCGCTTTTCTCCAACTGACGCGACAAGTAGCGGACCAAACCGGCCTGCTCGGGCCGATACGCCGACAAGACGTTCCATTGCCCACCCAATTTATCGCTTTTCTCGTACAGCGAGACTTGGTGACCTCGCACAGCCAGCGTCCGGGCGGCTTCCATGCCGGCCAACCCGCCTCCGACGACCCACACCTTTTTGGCTTGATGAGCCGGCTCCAGTTTGAATTCCAGCTCTTTGCCAAAGGCGGGGTTGACGGCACAGGCGGAGGCGTTCAGCGACTGCATGCAGGTATCGCAGTAGATGCAGGGGCGGATATCCTCCCATCTGCCCTCCCTCGCCTTATTGGGCAATTCAGGATCCACAATGAGAGGTCGGCCGAGTTGGACAAAATCCGCCGAACCCTCCTGCAAGATTCTCTCCGCCATGAGCGCGTCTATTTTTCCCACCGTCATGACGGGAACCTTTACTTCCCTCTTGATGGCTGCCGCGGCGGTCACCAGCGCCCCGGAAGGCTGGTACATGGTCAGGAACTGCCAATGATGGGATTCGAAGGGTCCTGCGGACACGTCCAAAGCATCGACGCCCGCTTCCTCGAATAGCCGGGCATGGTGCACTGCCTCTTCTACCGTAATTCCTCCTTCGAGAAAATCATTGCCGTTCATGCGAATGATGATGGGATAGTCCGGACCGACCTCCTGCCTTATGCGTCTGGTTATCTCGCAGGCAAATCTGGCCCTGTTCCCCAGGCTGCCGCCATACTCGTCGGTTCTCTTGTTGGTGCGCGGAGACAGAAACTGGTGAATGAGGTATCCATGGCAGGCCTGAATGCGGACGGCATCGAAGCCCGCCGCTTGGCCGCGCTTCGCTGCCTCGCCAAAAGCCTCCACCAGCTCCTGAATCTCGCTGACAGTCAGTGCATGCGGCATTTCTCCCGTCTGGGCAAACGGCACCGGTGACGGCGCGACGACTCTGAGTCCCTTGGGACGCTGTTCCGGAGGCATTTTGTGCAGCATCCACGAAAGCACCGCGCCGTGATGCGTTATTTGAAACGACACCTTTACCCCGTGACCATGCATGGCATCGACGAAACGCCGGGCGCTCGGAAGGTGTTCATCATCGACGATGCTGAGGCTTCCTGGGGCGAACGTAAGTCCTGTTGCCCAGGGTCTGCCCAGGGCCGAAATGGACATCTGGATGAAACCCACCCCCCCCTTGGCCCTTGCCTCGTAAAACGCCAGATATTCCTTTGACAGGTAACCGCCCTTGGTCGCTATGCGCGGAACGCCCATCGGGGCCATGATTATTCTGTTTTTCAGCTCCATCTTGCCGATCTTGCCCGGCTCGAATAGCTTGGCCGGTTGCTGAACCGCCGTCATATGCGCTTTCCCAGAACTGAAACAGTTGTGCCCAACTCATTCTATCGGGTGCGATTCGCTTCAGGTTATAACCAAACCGGCCCGCGGACATAATCAACGCCAGCGCGCCGTGCGGGTACATGCGCATCGCATTGCGCCAGCGACGGCCGTCGAGCAGGGACGAACCGCATGATCGTTCCCCTCTCCCAGAAGGAAGGAATTATCATATTCCGATGGCGGTCTTGGCTTTGAGCTAGATCAAACGTGGTTCGGGCAGCGCGTATTCAATCCCAACCTGGGCCGGTTGTGCGAGAACCCAGGAGCGGTGAATCATGAATTGGAGAAGAGGAAGTAGTTTATGGCCCAGCTATCGACGCCCGGGATTGGCTTTCCTATCGGCCGTGTCATGCGCCAAGCGATCGGCTATTTCAATAGTCGTATCTTTGAAGCCGGGAGCCAAGTAACGTGACAATCGACAGAATGCGGCTTCAGCAGCTGCGTTACTTCGTCGAGGTAGCGCGCAACGGCAGTATGAGCAAGGCAGCCGACCTCTTCAACGTTTCACAGCCAGCCGTTACGAACCGGATTAAGGATCTCGAAAAAGATATAGGTATGACGCTGTTCACGCGCAGTCAATCGGGAGTCGCGTTAACGCCCTATGGGGAGATATTCCTGCAGAGTTCCACGGCCATCGTTGATGAGATGAACGCGGTAGCGGCTCGCTTGGAAACGTTCAAACGTTCGGAAAAAGGATCTGTGTCGATCGGCGGAATGCACATAGGAAACTCCCGTGTCGTTCCTTTGGCTGTGGCGCGGCTGAAGGTGCGCCGGCCCTTCGTGACGGTAAATATGGTGGGTGGTGCGCATGAACACCTCCTTGCATCGCTCAAGGCCGGTCAACTGGACCTTGTGTACGGTCGCAGAGGCGATCCGAGCCAGATGTCTGGGCTAATTTACGAGGTTCTTTCCAAGGAGCGGCTGGTGCTGATAGGCCGCGCCCACCATCCGCTTGCGGGGCGCTCCGCGCTGACTTTGGCGGATCTGGTTGATTTTCCCTGGATCGTGCCGTTACCAAGCGCTACGCTGCGTCGCAGTATTGACAACCTCTTTCGGGCGCATGGGCTTGCGTTTCCTCGCAACTGCGTAGAGTCCGTCGTGGGTCCCGCAATGCGCATCTATGTCACCGGGACGGATGCTATCGCGGCTATTCCAGAAATGATTTTCGAGGAAGAGATAGTTTCGGGGATGCTCGTCCGACTAATCGACCTGGAAGCGCCACTGGGCGACGTAGGAATCACCCGGCGGGAAACCTCTGCGCTAACTCCACCGGTCCAGATGCTGATCCAGGAGATGAGGCGTATAGCCGTAAGGTTTCGCTCAAGCGATCAAGCAGGGCGCCGGCGAAGAGTTTGATTATGTCCGTAGTGCCATTTGATTATGGCGCGAGGAGAAATCGGACCGCTAGAATGGCAGCCAATCTTTGTTTGGCTAGGGCTGATCATGCCGCCGCCGGGACACGAGAGGAGGACTTTATGCAGAACGTTGCTTTCCACCGCACGGAGCACGGCTTCACAGACTTGAGACCCGCAATGCACCAACTGATCCTGTCCATCCTGTTCGCGACCTTCGCAGGTGCCGCGAGCGCGCAGTCCTTTCCCTCGCACCCGCTGCGCATGCTCACCCACTTCCCGCCGGGTGGCGCGACCGACATCGTCGGCCGTATCGTCGCTCCTGCGCTCGCCGCGCGGCTGGGCCAGCCGGTCGTGGTAGAGAACCGCCCCGGCGCGGGCGGTGCCATCGCCGCCGAGATCACGGCCAAGGCGCCGCCCGACGGCCACACCCTGCTGATCGCCGGAACCACGACCGTGCTGGGCCTCAATGAGGTGATGTTTCCCAACCTGCCCTACCGCGCGAGCGACCTGGCTTCCATCACGCGGCTCGTGACCAGCCCGTTCATCGTCGCGGTGAACACCTCCATGCTGCCGGTCTCGTCGCTCCGCGAACTGATCGCTGCCTTGAAGTCGAAGCCTCACCAGCCCTTCGGCTCGGGCGGCACCGCCTCGGGCATGCACTTCGCCGGCGAGGCCTTCCGCAGCCTCGCCGGCGTGGACATCTACCACGTGCCCTACAAGGGCAACGGTCCGGCCATGTCGGACTTGTCCGGCGGCCAGATTCCGATGGCCTTCGTTGACCTTGGCTCAACCTCCTCATACAAGAAGTCGACCAAGGTGAAGGTGCTTGCCGTGGCGGCGGAGAAGCGCGCGGCCATGGCGCCTGACATCCCGACCGCGGCCGAGAGCGGCCTGCCGGGATGGGAAATGCTCGGGTCGTTCGGACTGGTGACTGCGTCCGGCACCCCGCGGCCGATCATCCTGAGGCTGAACAAGGAAATGACCGAGATCCTGAACACGCCCGACATCCGGACGCGGATCCTCGCGACCAACAACGAGCCGGCGCCCACATCGCCCGAGGAATTCGACGCGTTCATCAAGTCGCAAGTTGCCAAGGTGCTCAAGGTGATGAAGGAGGCGAACATCAAGGTCGAGTGAGGTCTCGGGAGGCTGGAGGACGCGTCGCTTCCAAGCGCGCTTAGGAGGATGGAACGAGCGCTGAAAACTTCGTTGGCCAGCGTAGAGCGTGTTGAGGAGATCGAGGCAATGAGCGAGACAGTTCTGCCGGCCGATGACATGGAAAGCGATGTCGTGGTAGTAGGGTACGGCGGTGCCGGCGCCTGTGCCGCCATCACGGCGCATGACGGCGGTGCCAAGGTTGTCATCCTGGAGAAAATGCCCAGGCCGGGCGGCAACACGCGGGTGAGCAACTGCTCATGGTTCTGCCCGGCTCCGGGGACGGAACAACAAGCCATCGAGCACATCGATACGCTGTGCTTT
>MEQV01000239.1:0-485 GCA_001770355.1 Betaproteobacteria bacterium RIFCSPLOWO2_02_FULL_62_17 | reverse complement strand
CCGAGCGTGCAGTCATTGAAGCGTACGTGGCAGCCGCCGGCAAGAACAAGGAATGGCTTGAAAGCCTCGGTGCTACCACCAAGGTGACCCGATTCCTCAACATTCGCTACCCGCAGGTGACGCACCCTTCCTGGCCGAATTTCCCCGGCTCGGCAGCCATGCTGAACCACACCGTAGTTTCGGAACGCGACGATGAGCCTCCCGGCGAGCGCCTCTGGGCTCTGCTCTCAAGTCACGTGGAAAAGCGGGGAATCAAGGTACTCACCGGTACACCGGCAGAGGAACTGGTCACCAATGAAAAAGGCGAGGTGATCGGAGTCCTGGCCGAAAATGAGGGAAAGAAAATTCTCGTCAAGGCCAGGCGGGCTGTCATCCTCTCCTGCGGCGGATTCGAATTCAACGAGGACATGAAGGACCAATACCTGCCCGTCATGCCTTTCTACGGCATAGGAAACCCGGGCAACACCGGCGACGGCATCGTCATG
>MEQV01000238.1:17946-18455 GCA_001770355.1 Betaproteobacteria bacterium RIFCSPLOWO2_02_FULL_62_17 | reverse complement strand
GCGCCTGTTCGCCGAATCCGGATTCAAGGGAGCGAGCACCCGTGCGATATGCGATGCGGCGGGCGTTAATCTTGCATCGATCCGCTATTACTTTGGCGACAAGTCCGGACTGTATCAGGCAGCCTTCTCCGAACCTTTGTGTGGCGCAGTTGACGGTGTGCCGCACGATCTGGCGCATGGAGGCTGCTTCGATCCTGGTGCGAGCTTGTCACGCGATACGCTTGCGGTTTTCTTCCGGCGGTTTCTTGCTCCGCTCAAGCAGGGCGAGGATCTGCAACACGTCATCAAGCTGCATTTCCGCGAAATGGTCGAGCCCACCGGCGCCTGGGACGAGGCCATCGACAAGGAGATCAAGCCCGAGCATGCCACGTTGGCACGCATGATCTCCTCGAATTTCGGCCTCGACCGGATCGATCTGGATGTACACCGGCTTAGCTTCTGCATCATTGGCTTGGCGGTGCATTTCTTTGTCGGCCAGCACATCGTCGCCAGGATCGCGCCCGGCGTGC
>MEQV01000238.1:0-17940 GCA_001770355.1 Betaproteobacteria bacterium RIFCSPLOWO2_02_FULL_62_17 | reverse complement strand
ACCCGGGTGCGATCGACACGCTGGCCGAACGCCTCGCGGTTTATGCAGCAGGCATGATCGAGGCTGAACGCGAGCGCCGCCGCGTTGGGGCGAAGGCGGCCAGATGAGACAGGTCCATCTTCGCTGCTCACCCTTGGTGGGATTGGCGTTCTGGCTGTCGTTGCTCACCGGATGCGCCGGCGGCGTGTTCGGGACCGTCGGTCCCGACTACGTGCCGCCTGACTCTCCAGCGGCGGCGAGCTGGCATGCCCCGCTGCACAACCGCCCGGTGGCGCACGAGGGCAGTTCGCAGCGTCTTTCCACCTGGTGGGCACAGTTCAATGACGCCGCGTTGGACGAATTGATCGCAGCGGCACAGGCGCAGAGCAGCACCCTGGCCCAAACGGCCGCCACCATCGAGCGGGCGCGCGCCGATGCGATTGCCGCGGGCGTTGCCGCATCGCCCGGCCTGGATGGCATAGCGTCGTTTAACCGCTCGGCCTTTACACTCGGTGGTCCGCTTGCCTTGCGCACGCAGTCGCAACTGGGTGTTCAGTCGCGATGGGAGATCGACTTATTCGGCGCGCTCGCGCGCGAGCGCGAATCCAGGCAGGCGACGCTGGAATCCAAAGTCGCGCTCTGGCACGACGCGCGGGTGTCACTCGCCGCAGAGGTGGCCAATGCCTACGTCAACCTGCGTCACTGCCAAATTCAGGTCGTACAGGCCGAAGCCGAGCTGCGCTCGCGCGGCGAGACTGCCCGCATAACCGCAGCCGCGGGACGCGCGGGGATGCAGTCGGAATCCGCTGTCGCTCTGGCACAGTCTTCCGCCGCCGAGGCCGCGGGGACGCTCGCGCAGCGCCGCGCGCAGTGCGATATTTCAGTCAAGGGACTGGTGGCTCTCACGGCCATGAACGAACCGGCGTTGCGGGCGCTTCTGGAAAAATCCATGCAAGGTGTGGCAAATTTGTCCGAGCCGGCTGCCAGATTGCCGGAGCCGGCAATGTTTCGCATCGACGCCCTGCCTGCGCGCGTGATTGCGCAGCGCCCGGACATTGCCGCTGCGGAACGGCAGCTGGCCGCGGCCAGCGCCGAAATCGGCAGCGCCGAAGCTGCGCGTTATCCGCGACTGACGCTGAGCGGCAGCATCACCCCGACGCGCATCGCCATCGGCAATGCACCGGCGCTGTCACTCACTACCTGGTCGATCGGCCCGTCGCTTGAGGTGCCCCTGTTCGATGGCGGCCGGCGCAGCGCAAATGTCGAGGCGGTGCGCGCGCAGTACGCGGCGGCCGAATCCGCTTACCGCTCCAGGGTGCGCAACGCGGTGCGCGAAGTCGAGGAGGCACTGGTGCGTCTGGCGAGCGCGGCCGACAGGGAAACCGAGTCCAAGGCGGCAGCGCGCGGCTATCGTGCCAATCTCGCGGCCGCGCAGTCAATGCTGCGCGTTGGCCTGGGCAGCGCGCTCGAACTGGAGGAGGCGCGCCGCCCGTCTCTGCTTGCCGACGCCGCCCTCGCCGCCCTCGCTAAGGAACGCCTGGCCGCCTGGATTGCCCTCTATCGCGCCGTTGGCGGTGGCTGGGAACCGGATGCGCCGATCGCCAGCCGCTAGCGAACAGGTTTCGCGCGCATCCATCAAGAATCCAAAACGCATCCAACCAAAATCGAACAAGGAATGAAGATCCCATCCCTAACCACACTTGCCGCGGCAGGCGCGCTGATTGCACTGACCGCTACGGGACTAGCGCTGGTGCCGGTTGGCAATGCCCAGGAAAAAACAGCGGATAAAGCAGCAGGCAAGCCTTCGCTCACGGTCAGTTTCATCAGCCCAAAGCGCACTGACATGCCTTTCGTGGTGCAAGCCACCGGCAACATCGCTGCCTGGCAGGAAGCCAGCATCGGCGCCGAAGCCGGCGGACTGCGCGTGGCTGAAGTGCGCGTCAATGTCGGCGATGTAGTGCGCAAAGGCCAGGTGCTCGCCACGCTCTCGGCCGAGACCATCGAAGCCGACCTCGCGCAGGCGCGCGCCAATCTTGCCGAAGCGGAAGCGACGCTCGCAGACGCGCGCGTCAACGCCGCACGCGCACGCGAGATAGGGACTGCCGGTTCGCTCAGCCAGCAGCAACTGGCGCAGCTCTTGACCGCCGAGAAGACCGGCGCAGCCCGCGTGCTCGCGGCGCGCGCGCAGGTGGCCGCGCAGGAGATACGCTTGAAGCACACCACGGTCACCGCGCCCGATGACGGCAGCATCTCCGCGCGCGCCGCCACTGTTGGCGCGGTGGTGCCGCAGGGACAGGAGCTTTTCCGCCTGATCCGCGGCGACCGGCTTGAGTGGCGCGCCGAGGTGACCTCGGCGGAGATTGCGCGCATACGAACAGGCCAGTCCGTTACGGTCACCTCCGCCACCGGGGCAAGAGCCGCAGGCCGCGTGCGCATGATCGCGCCTACGGTTGACCCGCAGACGCGCAATGCGCTGGTCTACGTGGACCTTCCCGCCGCCGCCATGCGCGGGGGCAATTTCAAGGCGGGCATGTTCGCGCGCGGGGAGTTTGCCACCGGCGGCGCGACCGTTTTGACTTTGCCGTTTGCGGCGATCTCGCTGCGCGACGGCTTTTCCTACGTATTCACTGTTGGCGCGGACAACCGGGTGAAACAGTTGAAAATTCAGCTGGGGCGCCGCTCGGGCGAGCGCGTCGAGGTGCAAGGCACACTCAATGGCAGCGAACGCGTGGTGGCCTCAGGCGGCGCGTTCCTTGCCGACGGCGACCTGGTGCGCGTGGTGACTCAATGAATGTCTCCTCCTGGTCGATCCGCAATCCGGTGCCGGCGCTGATGGTGTTCGTGCTGCTCACCTTCGGCGGCCTGCTGTCGTTCAATGCGATGAAGGTGCAGCACTTTCCCGACCTCGATCTGCCCACCATCACGGTCAGTGCCTCGTTGCCGGGGGCTTCGCCATCGCAACTGGAAACCGATGTCGCGCGCAAGATCGAAAACTCGATCGCCACGCTGCAGGGCGTCAAGCACATCTACACCAAGGTCCAGGATGGCGGGGTGACCATCACCACCGAATTCCGCCTGGAAAAGCCGGTGCAGGAAGCGCTCGACGAGGTTCGCTCCGCCATATCGCGCGTGCGCGCCGATCTGCCCGCGGATATGCGCGACCCGATCGCCGCCAAACTGGACCTGGCCGGACAGCCGGTGCTCGCCTACACCATTTCCTCCGCGGACATGGATGACGAAGCGCTTTCCTGGTTTGTCGACAACACGGTCACGCGCATGCTGCTCTCGGTGCGCGGGGTGGGCGCGGTCAACCGCGTCGGCGGAGCGACACGCGAGATGAGCATCGTTCTTGACCCGGCCAGGCTGCAGGCGCTGGGGACAACCGCGGCAGAGGTATCACGGCGGCTGCGCCTCATACAGCAGGAAAGTTCCGGCGGCCGCACCGACCTGGCCGGTGGCGAGCAGCCGGTGCGCACCCTCGGGACGGTGCAGACCGCCACCGAACTGGGGGCGATCGAACTGTCGCTCTCCGACGGGCGACGCATCCGGCTTGAGCAGATCGCGACCGTCAGTGACTCGGTGGCTGAGCGCCGCTCGGCGGCGCTCCTCGATGGCAAGCCGGTGGTGGGTTTCGAAGTGTCGCGCAGCCGCGGCGCGAGCGAGGTCGAAGTCGGTATAGGCGTGCGCGAAACCCTCGGGCGCCTGAAACAGGATCGCCCCGACATCGCCCTGACCGAGGCGTTCGACTTTGCCACGCCGATACAGGTGGAATACCACGGCTCCCTGTCACTCCTGTACGAGGGCGCCATCCTCGCGGTGATCGTGGTGTGGCTGTTCCTGCGCGACTGGCGCGCGACTTTTGTTTCCGCGGTGGCTTTGCCGCTTTCGGTGATCCCGGCGTTCATCGGCATGTACCTGCTGGGCTTCTCGGTGAATGTGGTGACGCTGCTGGCGCTGTCACTGGTGGTGGGCATTCTGGTGGACGACGCGATTGTCGAGGTCGAGAACATCGTGCGCCACCTGCGCATGGGCAAGACGCCCTATCAGGCGGCCATGGAGGCAGCCGACGAGATCGGCCTGGCGGTGATCGCCACCACTTTCACGCTGATCGCCGTGTTTCTGCCCACCGCCTTCATGAGCGGGATTGCGGGCAAGTTCTTCAATCAATTCGGCTGGACCGCGTCGCTTGCGGTGTTTGCTTCGCTGCTGGTGGCACGCATGCTCACGCCGATGATGGCCGCCTACATGTTGAAAGCCATCGGCGCGCACCGTGGCGACGGCGTCATAATGAACAGCTACTTGCGTCTTGCTGCGTGGTGCCTGAACCATCGATTGGGCACCGTGGTTGTCGCCGCGGCTTTTTTTGCCGGCTCAGTGATGCTGATACCGCTGCTGCCCACCGGATTCATGCCCCCGGACGACATGTCTCAGACCCAGGTGCATGTGGAGCTTGCACCCGGGGCGACTCTGGCGCAGACGGAGGCTGCGGCCGAGCACGCCCGCGAACTGGTCGCCAAGGTCGAGCACGTGAAAAGCATCTACACCACTATCGGTGGCGGCGCGGCAGGTGCCGACCCTTTCGCTCCGAAAGGCCTTGCCGAAGTGCGCAAGGCGACTCTAACCATCCAGCTCAGCAAGCGCGGCGAGCGCAAGGTGCGCAAGCAGGTGGTCGAGCAGCAGTTGCGCGAGGCACTCACGGCACTGCCTGGCGTTCGCATCAAGGTGGGGCTGGGCGCCTCAGGCGAGAAATACATCATGGTGCTCAGCGGCGATGATCCGGCGGCGCTGGCCGAGGCGGCGCGTGCCGTGGAAAAAGACCTGCGCACCATCCCCGGCCTCGGCAGCATCGCCTCCAGTGCGGCGCTGGTGCGGCCGGAACTTGCGGTGCGGCCCGATTTCGCGCGTGCCGCGGATCTGGGCGTGACCACCGCCGCCATCGGTGAAACGCTGCGCATCGCCACCGTCGGCGACTACGATGTGTCCCTGCCAAAGGTGAACCTTGCCGAACGCCAGGTACCGGTGGTGGTGCGCCTGCCTGCCAGTGCGCGCCGCGATCTGGCGGTGCTGCAGCGCCTGGCGGTACCCGGGTCGCGGCCGGGCGCGCCGCCGGTGATGCTCGGCCAGGTCGCCACCCTGGAACTCTCCAGCGGCCCGGCGGTGATTGACCGCTACGACCGCTCGCGCAATGTGAACTTCGAGATCGAACTGTCGGGGCAACAGCTCGGCGAGGTGAGCGATGCGGCCGAAAAGCTGCCCAGCCTGCAACAGCTGCCGCACGGGGTGCGCCAGACCAACCTGGGCGACGCGGAGGTGATGGGGGAACTGTTCGAGAGTTTCGGCCTGGCGATGCTCACCGGCGTGCTGTGCATCTTCATCGTGCTGGTGCTGCTGTTCAGGGATGTGCTGCAGCCGGTGACCATTCTTGCGGCGCTGCCGTTGTCGCTCGGCGGCGCATTCCTCGCGCTGCTGGCCGCGGGCAAGAGCTTCTCCATGCCCTCCCTTATCGGGCTGATCATGCTGATGGGGATCGCCACCAAGAATTCTATTTTGCTGGTGGAATACGCCGTGATGGCGCGACGCGAACATGGCCTGTCGCGCCTTGAGGCGCTGCTGGATGCCTGCCACAAGCGGGCCCGGCCGATCGTAATGACCACCATTGCCATGGGTGCGGGCATGCTGCCGATCGCCCTGGGCCGCGGCATCGCAGACCCGTCGTTTCGCAGTCCCATGGCAACCGCGGTGATAGGCGGACTGATCACCTCCACGTTTCTCAGCCTGCTGGTGATTCCGGTGGTCTACACCTACATGGACGACTTCGAACACCTGATCGGCCGCGCCTGGAAGTGGCTGCGCGGCCTCGGGGGCCGGCGGCGCACGCAGACCCCCTGAGATGCGCCGCCAGTCATACTGCAACGCACCTCGGGTTCAGCAGAAAATTTCATAGATTATATTAAATATTACAAGTATTGGCTTTAATAACAAGCCAATTTCAATCCCATAAGTGCAATATTACCGAGTCAGTGTCGCTGCTATATTCCACCCGGTCAGTGCTTCTTGCGCTCCTCGATTTCCCTGCGTAAGCGCTCGATCTCCCTGCGCATGGCCTCTTTCGTTCCCCATTTCGGGTCAGTCACCGATAGCGTTTGCGCAGCGCTGGCAGGCTGTTCATGCCAGTTGCGCTCGAGGGCGGCACGCGCCGCGGCCTGCTGTTTTTCCCGCGCCTGGTCCTGGGCTTGCCGCCGTGCAAGCGCGCGTTCAGCGGCAATCGGAATGGTGCGCTGCGGCAATCCCGCCATGACCAGATACTCACCGAGGCGTTCGGAGACACTCTCCCAATCATCGTCGCGGGCGAATTCGTTGATCAGCGGCAGGTTGAGGGCGGCATAGATCGGCCTCCACTGTTCATTATCGCCCTGCCGTGTGCGCACCAGAAGCTTGGGATTGAATTGATACCAACCCTGGGCGACGCGCATGAATAGTGCCCGGTTGTAGGCATAGTCGCGTTCCACCTCGTTGCGGGCGAGCACGCCGGACAGGTGCTGGCGCTTGTTGCGCTCGGGACGCACCACGTTGGCGGGAAGGTGACGCCAGACTTCCAGGATCGCCTGGGTCTCGAAAGCGCCGTGGTCGCGGCGCTGCGGGTGGGTGAAGCGCGACTTGAACAGCGTCCATAGGGTCTGAAACAGAAAATACTCGGACAAATGCCGGTCGATGCGCACCAGCCTTTCGCCGCTATTGACGTCGATGCTCGCCGGGGCGAGCAATTCGTAGAGCGCGGCAAACGGACCGCGCGCAAATTTCGCGTCGCCGAAAGCTTCACGCAGCGCCCAGTGCAGGGCGTTATAGCCATAGTGATCAGCCGCCTCGCGGTCCGCGCCGCGCTTAAGCAGCGCCTCCACCAAGGGCAGGTTCCCCGCGGCGCCGGCGGCCATTAGCGGTGTTTGATTCATGGGCAGGCGATGCTCGACGCCATACTGTTCGCACTGCCTCAGGATGTCGCGTGTCCGGTTGGAAAAATATCCAAGGTAGGACTTGCGTCCCATCGTCACCCGTTGCTGCGGGAAGCTGTCCTCCCGCCCGAATTGCGCTTCCTTCGCCAGCCATGACGCCAACTCGGGTTCATCAAAGCAGGTGGCGTATTCGAGCAGTTGCTGTCGCATTTTGCCGCCCGGAACCTGTTCGCGAAACACCTTGATGAGGAGCCCGTTCAACTTCGTCTCGTCAAATACCGGCCAGGGCACCTGCGTCTGCGCGAGGATGTCGCGGCGGATGGCCTCGGCTTGTTCCTGCTTGCCCTGCAGTTCGAGCTTGCGCGCTTCGCGCTGCCAGTCCTCGAGAGTGGACTGCTTCGCCTCGACATCGGCCTCGCCAGCACTCATGCCGAGCAGACCGAAGAGCGGATGCCCGGTATCCGATTCGATGACATAGACGTTCTTGATGGCGCGGGTCAGCGCGACGTACAGGGCGTTGACGAAAAACTTGTAGACCTCCAGTGATTTGTCGCTCTTGTCCTTCGCGCGCCGGTAATCCAGCTCTTCAACGGCAAGATCCGCTATAGCCACTCCTTGCGCGATTTCGCTGAATTCGGCCCGGTGGTCGGAAACGAAGCGGTAGAGAACGATGTTCTCGTATTCCAGTCCCTTGGCTTCATGGATCGAGAACAACAACGGCGTCGCGAAATACTTTCTTGCCTCGGCCTTATCCTCGTCGCGCATGACCAGCACGGCAAATTGGGTGGACTGGCGTGTCTTCCGGTCGAGCTCGCGCTTGGCGGCATCCTTATCCGGCATCAGCGCCACTTGGCCGAATTCGCCGCCGACCGCCTGCACCAGAAAGTTGCTCTCGCGATCAATGGAGCCGAAGCGCCGCTGCTTGATTTTGAGTAGTTGGTTGGCGATACGCGTGGCCTCCAGCCCATTGCGGAAGTTGGCCGTGAGTATCCTCAGTTCCTGGCGTTCGGCAAGCTGCGGCTCTTTCCAGAACAGGCTCTTCACCTGCCCCCAGGAAAAGAAATTGGGATGGACGATCTGATTGGAATCGCCGCAGAGCAGAAAATGGCCGGGATTCCTGAGCGTCGCCAGCACCAGTGCAAGCTGGATGGTGGTGATGTCCTGCACTTCGTCGATGACGACAAAATCGTAACGTGGCGTGGCGAGCGTCTGCCATTCCTGCGCGACCAGGTTGAGGTCGTAGAGTTTCGCCTCCGCGAGCCAGCCGCGATATTTCTCGAAAATGTCGTACATCGCGTCACGCTGCGATTCAGGGAAGATGGCCTGGCGCACGCCAAGCAGCCGGTAGTCCTCTCGCGGCAGAACGCCGCCAGCCCCGGCCGCGATGACCCCGCGAATCTCCTCGAACACCTGGTGGCCGTCGAACTCCTTGAACGTCTGGCGCATGCGTGCAAACCAGGCGGCGAAATCGCGCCAAGCGGCCTCGCGCCCCGCCGGCACGCGAATCGATTCGACGAACTCCCGGTAGGAGAGGAATACGGCTTCCTGTCCGGCGTGCTCGAAGCCGTTGGCGTAATACAGATCGCGGGCGCTCATGGCGAGATAGGCGGAATGCGTGACGTAGAGCACTTCGCCTTCCACGCGCTTCATCTTTTCCAGGGTAAGCGCCGTCTTGCCGCTGCCGGCGCTGCCGACCACGATCAGAGGCGGCGACAGGTGATAGATCGCGTCCTGGGTATCGTCGAAGGAAATCGGCTTGTCGAGAAGGTGAATCGCCGTGCGTTCCGGGTGCAGATAGCGCACCGGCTGCGCTTCCCGGATAGCTTCATCAGCCTCGATATCGGGGATTTTCGAGTCATCGATCGCAGCACCGCGCAGGAAACGCGATTTTTCGTAGTCATGATTGGCGATCACCTCCAGCATCAAGGCGCAGACCTCGTCACCGTGGCGCACCAGCGAGAACAGCAACCTGTCCGCGCCGTCGAGCTTGGCCCGGTAGAACTTGCCGTGGCTGAGATTGGCGAGTTTTTTCACCTGCGCGGCGCGAAAGTCGCGGCGGGCGATGGCGTCGGTTACCTTGCGATAGCCTGCCTTGACCTGCGAGGTGTCCAGACCGATGTATTCGAGGATTTTCATTGAAAGCGATCCAACTGTTACGCTTTGCGTATTGATTCGAGCACGGTCGAAAATTTCGAGCGCATCGCTTTCGCCTCCTTGGTGTTGCCGCACGCGAGAGACATAAATTCCGGGCCTTTCGCGATTGTCTCTATCATCGCAAGGTGCCGGTCTTGCATGAAGGCGACACAGCGTTCCGCGTCGAACTTCGACGCCTGCGCCACCAGCATCAGCCGGATGATGTCCTTGATGTCCTTGCGGCCGTGTTCGCTGCCCTTGCGCTCGACTGCCGCTTCCAGCTTCAACACAAGGAGATGTTCCGGCGCCGCCACTTTCACGCCATCGTAGTGGTGCGCGTCCGCGGCCACTTCCGCATAAGGCACCGGCAAGCTTGAATGCCGTTCGGTGTAGACATCGAACGAAAATCCGCCTTTGCGGAATTCGTGCTTGTTCAGCCGGGTATTGGGCGACAGTTCCTCGATTTCGCGCAAATCGGAAAAACCGGCGATGGAGATGTAAAGATCGGCGTCTTGGGTAGCCTCGGCAAGCTCCTTCAATCCGGCGGTGTTGATGGCGTGCAGATAGACGCCGATGCCACCAATGAAAATCAAACCTGGCTCATAGAGGCGGCCGATCTCATGGCACAAAGACACGAGGCGGTCAAAGCCCGCCGAATCCGGAGCACTTTTCATAATGACGTTATAATAACCTTATTATGTCTCTCCCGGTCTTTTTTCCCGCTCCGGTTTATGTCCGACAAATTCGCGGCCACGCCCGCTCCATCGAGGCGTTGTGCCGCCTTGCCGGGGTGGAGTGCCGCGCGTTGGGAAACTGGGTGAATCGTCCGGTCGTGATCCGTGCGTTGGGCAACCGAGTCCGTGTTGCCGCCGAGCCGGGCGATTGGGGCACGGTGGAGATCACGGTGCCGTCAATTATTGATACTGAACAGGAGCAAGCGCGTCTCGCATTGGGTGCGCTGGCGTACTCGCTATTTGACGGCGTTGCGCGAGCGAGCGTGGCCGGGCATGCCTGGTCGCGCGCGGCGATGCCGCGTGGCAGGCGTCCTGGCGCGGCACGTCCAAAATCCAATGCGGAGCGTCAACTGGCTTTCCGGCGGCGTATAGAGGGGTAATGGTAACGAGTCAGCGCCGCGTCGCGGCGGCAGTCGCGGCGGCAGTCGCAAGACGTTCGTCCTTCGAACTCCCCAACCGCAAGCGCGTAAGCCCCACGCGATAAATATCGCCGTCTTTAATCACGCTGGTTCCAGAAAGTCTGCGTGCCGCTTGAAACTCGCCGATGAAGGTTGCGTGCGTTGCTGCTCCCAGTTTTGCAACGTGCGCAGGTTCACGCCGATCAATTTCGCGAACTGGCTCTGGCTGATCTTGGCCGCCTCGCGAATGGTGCGCACGTCCGGCGCTGGCAGTTCGGTCGTTCTTGCGGCACGCACGGGTTTGCCAGCCATATGGCGCTTCATTTCGCGCACACCTTTGACCAGTTGGTCGAAATGCTGCTTATCCATTCTTGATGTCCTTCACCAGTTGTGCCAACGCTTTGAGTTGCTCGCGTATCAGGTGCCTCTGTGCTCCCGGTAGCATCATGCGGATTTCATCGCCGACCGCCCGAAATTTAACAAAATTGGCATGGGGTGGTGAGACTTGCAGGGCATTGATCGCGATCGATAGGATTCGCGTGTCAATTGGGGGAGCAAACTGCGGAATAATATAGGCCGCTACCATCACTTGATAATGAGCACGCGGACACAGAACGAGACGAAATTCGGTAGTTGGGACGAACTACCCGACGGGGGAAGGTGTTACCGGCTGGATGTTCCGGGACGATCAGGCTGGCTCGCACGATATCTCAAGTAGGTGAACGCCGAAGATATGACTCTTCGATTTTGGCAGGAGATCTATGACGACCAAGGCCGGCTGGTCGAAATTCATGAAAAATACCCGCTGGATAAGGGCCATCGGAAAGCGTAGGATTAATTCATGCTGATCACTAAGAAAATCGTCGCGGACAAGATCGCTGCCTACCTTCACCATGACATCACGCTCGCGCAATTGGTGGACTGGGCGGAGAACGCGATGATGGAGGACGAGTTCGAGGAAAGCGGCCTGCCCGCCATCCGCAGAGCGGTATCGGTCCTGGGTGTTGCCGACGTGCGCGCGTTTGGCCTTAGCTGGGAGGATTGCGAGGAACTACTCGGCCAACTTGGTTTTTCCGCCCACGTGAGCATCGTAACGGCCTGATATTCGCGAGTGTTTCTGCAAGCGGTACTGATTCGTAGCGAGCCAGCCCCAAGTCCGCTAGACTGATCGGCATACATTTCCCGAATTCACCGCCGACATGGCACTCACCTCGCCCAAACCCGCCACTTACGAGGATCTTTTCGATCTGCCTGAAACCCTGGTGGGCGAAATCGTCAATGGACGTCTTGTCACTCATCCGCGGCCCGCGCCCAGACATGCGCGAGCCTATTCCTTGCTCGGTGCCAACCTGGTTGGTCCTTACGACAAGGGTGTGGACGGCCCCGGCGGCTGGTGGATACTTGACGAACCCGAGTTGCATCTAAACGCCGATATCCTCGTTCCCGATCTTGCCGGCTGGCGCCGCGACAGAATGCCCAGGTTGCCCGACACGGCCTGGTTCGAACTGGCGCCGGATTGGGTTTGTGAAATCCTTTCCCCTTCCACCGCGCGCTTCGATCGCGTCGAGAAGCTTCCGATATACGCCCGCCACGGTGTGCTGCACGCCTGGCTGGTTGATCCCGACCTGCGCACTTTGGAAGTGTTCGAGTGCCGCGAGGGCAAGTGGCTGCTGCTGACCGTGCTTGAAAACGACGCCGGTGTTTGCCAGCCGCCGTTCGACGCCATCACGTTCAGCCTGGGCGGACTCTGGGCGGATTAAGTCAACGCGGCAAGTCAAAGTCACATTCGAGTTACGACCAGCGCGTCGTCGGTGCCGGATTCGGACATGGGTTCGACGCACTTATTCAGCGTGTACTGGTCAGTTTTGCCATTACGCAGCTTGGTGTAATATGGGTATTACGATTAATTTTTGGCGCTCGCCATGACGCTTACCGTCAGACTGGATCCGGATCTTGAAAAAAAATTCAATGCTGCCGTGCGGCGCCAACGCCGCACCAAATCGGAAGTGGTGACGCAATTATTGACCAGCTATGTGGAGGCCCGCGAGCCGAAGTCCGCGTATGAAATCGCGGAAGAGTTGGGCATCGTTGGGAGTGTTCACGATACGCCGCCCGACCTAGCCACGAATTCTCGGAAATATCTGCAAGCGGCTCTCAAAGCCAAGCACCGGCGTTAATGGCTGATTCGCTACTGGTCGACACCGGTCCGCTGGTGGCCTTGTACGCGCTCAATGATCGTGCCCACAGGACGATCGCCGTCTACCTGCGCGAGTCCCGCTGTTCCTTGTTGACAACATGGCCGGTGTTGACCGAAGCGTGGCACTTGCTGCCTACCGAGGGCCGTCTGCGCCTGATGCATTGGCTGCGCCGTGGCGGCGTGCAAGCGCTCGAATTTGACGATGGTGCCAGCGGTGAATTGATTGGCATGCTGGAAAAATACAGGGATTTGCCGATGGATCTGGCCGATGCATCGCTCGTGCTGTTGGCCCACAAGACCGGTATCAGCGACATTCTCACCCTTGACCGGCGTGACTTTCTCACCTATCGATTACCGGGCAATAAGCGATTTCATCTGGTGCTGGATGCGTGAAGCAGCGCACATTTACCGCGCCATGTCCGTGACGGACATGGCCGGATTATCTCTGAAGCTTCTGCAGCTTCCAGGTCGCCAGCGGACCAAGCAGACCGCCCACGCCCAGCGTCGCCCAGGCGATCCCCCAGGCAAAGGCGTCGCCGGAGGTCTTGCCGTCGCCCGCCAGGTCCAGTGCCCAGCCGAACACCACCGGACTTACCACGCCTGCGCCGAAGCCGACCACCGAACGCACCGCATAGGCCGCGCCCAGGATGTGCGGCGGCACGCTCTCGGCGATCACGGTCGAGTGCGCCGAAGAGTCCGCGATCGCGGCGAAATTGTGCAGGCAGGCGATTGCAACCAGCAGCGCCACGGGTAACGCAATCAGCCAGCCAATGGAGAAGGACAACACCAGGCTCACGCTCGACCAAAGCAGGATCGACTGCGTGCGCCCCCAACGGTCCGCCATGGTTCCGCCGGTGATCGAACCGGCAATGTTCGCCACGTAGGTCAATGCCGCGAGCGCAAGCCCCAGCGTTGCGGCGGTCGCGGTTGCTTCGCCGTTGCTGACCAGCGCAGCCGTAAGGAACGCCGGCAGCCAGGCCCACAGTCCGAGCAACTCCCAGCTGTGGGCGGTGTAACCCCACACGGAGTACATCCCCTTGCGGTTGCGCAACACGGCGGGAATCGAGGCAAACACCGTCAGACCCTCGGGCCGCGGGTGCACCACATTGGGCGTGGCGCGCATGGCCTCAAGTGCTATCAGCCAGGAGAGTGCAGGCATGACCGCTACTGCCGCAAGCGCCGAGCGCCAGCCATCGAACATGAGCACCAGTCCGGCGACCCCGAGAGCGAGCGCATAACCGGCGCTGGAAGCCGCAATGATGAAGCCCATGGCACGTCCGCGCCGCCGCCGCTCGACATGCTCGTTGACCATCGCCAGCACCGGCGTGTAAAAGCCTCCCTGGGTAAGACCGGTGAGCGCGTGCAGCCACAGCGCCGACCAGAAACCCTCCACCAGGAACACGAAAGCGATCGGGCTCAGAAAGCCCGCCACACCCGTGACCAGCAAGGCGCGTTTCGCCCCGAAATGGTCGGCGATGAGGCCGACGATAAACAAGGAGGCGAGATAGCCGAAGTGGAACGCTCCCTGGATCATGCCGGCGTCGCGCGCTGACAGGCCCCAGTCTTCGCGCAGCAACGGCAATACCGCCGAGTAAGCGACGAACCAGGCGGCGGCGAGCACGCGGCACGCGCACAGCAGCGCCAGCCAGCGCCCGGAACCGGGTGCTGCCATCATGCCGCGGGGAGCAACGCGCAGAGCAATGCGCCAGGCAACATCAATGTCGCGCCTGGCGCGCTTTTGCGCCTGCGAATCATTTGCACCAGCAGGAGAAAAACGGACCGGGGAATCAATCCTGGGCTGCCGGACATCGGAGCATCAAGGTCTCTTGAACATCATGTCGCAGCCCTTACGACTGGCACCCAATGCCGATTAGGTTGAATTTCAGGCGATTAGCGTTTATCGGAGCATTTAGCAATGAGGACGCACAAGCTAATTTACTCAAATTTCGAAAAGCGCGCAACGGCGGCTCGGCGCCACAAACCCGGTACACACGCGGATTTCCTGGACATTCCCCATTGTGATTCCGATAATGGGACGGGTTGCATAGGACCCCAGGCGCGTGACGACGAAACGACCGGAGCATGGCCAAATAACTCAGCGAGGAGGTTTCCGTGGCAGACGACTCGATAGACCGAAATAAACTCATCATCCCCTCACTCGGCGGCGTTTACGAAAAACTGTCGCCCTACAGCTACGCGTTCATGCGCTTTTCCGCCGGCGCGATACTGGTTCCCCACGGCGTGCAGAAGATCATGGGAGACTGGGTCACCGCCAGAGGCATAAAAAATATCACCGAGGTCGGCCTGCCGTATCCGGAAATACTGGCCTACCTGACGGTATTCTCGGAATCGGTCGTTGCGGTCTGTCTTGCGATAGGCCTGTTTACGCGCGTGGCGGCGGTCATCATCTGGATACAGATGGCGGTGATCATTACCATGTTCCAGTGGAAATTCGGCTACTTCTGGACCAACCGCGGCATCGAGTTCGCGCTGTTGTGGTGGTTGCTCCTGACCGCGATATTTTTCCGCGGCGGCGGGCGCTACTCGATCGACCACCTGCTCAAAAAGGAATTCTGAGCACTCGCGGCACCGAAGGGCAATCGACGCGTGCCGCCGGTCTACGCCGGCCGGCGCACGGCCTTCATTTCAGGTCGGTGAATATCAGCAGTTGCACAAACAACTGGATCTTCAGGTTCGCCTCCGGCGGCACCGAGGTAAATTCAACACCGAGGAGCAGGCGGCTGCCGGCCTCCTTGCGCCCCACGATCTTGGCGTAGATGTCGCGCGCCTGGAAGTCGACCAGCGGCAGGTCGAATCCGAGCTTGACCTCGGAATACGTCGGCAGGTCCTCATCCACTTCAATTAGCACGCCGTGGTAGCCGATATCGCGGATGATACCGGAGTGCGCCGCGGGAAGGATGATGCCGCCAAGGATGCGCTGGTGGGTGAAGGGCAGCCTGACCCCGACGCGATGGCTGCGGCGAATTTCTTGGCGCGGCACCTTCAGCCCGAGCGAGGGTATGGCGATGACTTCGCGCAGGCTGACCGGCAGCGGCTTGCCCTTGACATGGATGTCCATCACATCGCTGGTCTGGGCAAAATCCTTGCAGCGTTCATAGGTGCTTTGGCTGATCAACACCTGGCCGCGCAGACTGAAGGCCTCGATGCGCGAGGCGAGGTTGACTTCGTCGCCGATTACCGTGTATTCGGAGTACTGCTCCGAGCCGAGCATCCCCGCAAGCACTTCGCCGGTGTTGATGCCGATGCCCATGTACAGCTCGGGCAGGCCCTGATCCTTGTGCGCGAGGTTGAGAGTACTCATGGCCATCTGCATTTCCACGGCGCAGGCGAGCGCGCGCAGGACGTCGTCCTCGCGGCTGACCGGCGCGCCAAACAGCACCATGATCGAATCGCCCATGAACTTGTCGATAGTCCCCTTATGGCGAAAGATGATCTCGCTCATCTTTATCAGGCAAGGATTGAGCAGCTGGATCACCACGCCGGGGGGGTGCGCCGAGGAAATCGCGGTGAAGCCGCGCAAGTCGGCGAGCACGATGGTGACCTCGCGGCTGAGGAATTCCTTCCCCAGCACCGAGGGGTAGGACTCCCCGCCCTGTTGCCGCAGCACGCCCTCGACTTCGGCCGCGCCGGCGTCGCTGAGCGGCTGGCCGGTATCGCGCGCGACGATCTCGCGGATACGCTGCAGCATCTGCAGCTTCGGCACCAGCTTCATGCCGGAATTCGGGCGCCGGCCGCAATCAAGGCGCCGCCCCCTTTTCCATCCCCGTCAACGCACAGGAAAACCAATTCAGAGCCTGCCCCCCGTCGGCGCATCAAGTTTCCCCAATATTGTATTGCGTGCCTTATGGGCTGTCGCCTGATAGTGATTATGTCCGGTTTCAGACAATTCGAGACGATTGGCCGGCACCTGACTGCCATACTACGCTAGGCCAGCTTGAACACCCGCTGCGCCGTGGAGCAATAGATCTTTTCCCGTTCTGCGTCGGTGATCACCACCGTGTCGAGAAATTTCACCCCCTCCATGACGCTCTCATAAGGGTAGTCAGCCGCGAACATGATGCGATCCGCACCCAGGACCTCAAGGCTGAGCCGCAGCGCGGGGGCGGACATTACGCCGCTGGTCGTGATGACAAAATTGTCGAGGAAGTATTCGCTGGGCAATCGTGGCAATTTTTTGACCGCGCCGATCTTGACCTGCAGCAAGTACCGGTTGTCGACGCGCTGGAGCCAGAACGGCATGCCCTCGCCCATGTGGCCGAGCACGATTCTCAGCTTCGGATAGCGGTCGAACAGACCGCACATGATGAGCCTCATGGCATGCAAGCCGGTTTCCACCGCAAAACCCCAGCCGGCGAAAAACAGTCCGTAGTCCAGAAATGGCGTGACCATGCTGGGTGCCGGCTCGCGCGGATGCAAATACAAGGGCATGTCCAGTGCCTGCGCAGCCTCGAAGATCGGAGAGTACTTGGCGTCGTCCAGGTATTCACCCATGGTATGGGAGTTGATCAAAAAACCCTTCATGCCGAGCTGACGGGCCGCACGTTCCAGTTCTTGCGCCGCTCCGCTTGGGTACTGCGGAGCCACGGCAGCCAATCCGGCAAAGCGGGTGGGATGCACCTTGACGGCTGCGGCCAACGCATCGTTGGCGTCCCTGGCCAATCGCGTCGCCGTGACAGCGTCAAAAACCTGTACCCCGGGTGAGGTGATGGATAACACCGCAAAATCGATTCCGTCGGCATCCATGGCGGCAATTCTGCCCTCGCCCAATTCGACCAACCTGGAATGCACCAGGCGCGCGCCGGGATCATCACCCAAAATGGTTTGACCCATCATGCGGAAACCGGGCTCGACAAATTTGCTGGCCAGAACTTTTTTCCATTCCTGGGCGATCTCTTCGGTCACGAAAGCTTCTTCTACAGCAATCCGTCTAAGTTTCATCGTCTAACCTCGGTTGTTGCGGAAATTTGTAACACAGGTAACGACGCGCTGCCAGGCCCGGCGAATAATGTCCTTCGGCGGATGCTTTCCTCATGGCAAGAGAGGCCTCGCGCGCTGAGCGGCGCGCAGCGCCCGCTCCTCCCGCGCGAAGACGTTCCGGCGCCGCTCAAGCGGCGTCCAGGAACGTCAGCGTTTCTGACGGAGCTTGCGGATCGCCGCCAGTTGCGCGGCCATCATGGCGTATTCAGCCTGAATCGTGGCGATTTCAAGCTTGTCCTTGGCGCTGGCGCGCGCTTCCTCGGCGCGCTGCAGCGCTTCGGTCGCCTTGGCTTCGTCCAGATCGTGGCCGCGGATGGCGGTGTCGGCGAGCACCGTGATGACGCTCGGCTGCACTTCCAGGATGCCGCCGGCAACGAATATCAGTTCCTCATCACCGCCGCCGGCCGGCTTGATACGCACCGCGCCCGGCTTGATGCGGGTAATAAGCGGGGTGTGCCGCGGATAGATTCCCAACTCGCCTGCTTCGCCGGGCAGCACCACGAACTCGGCTTCGCCCGAGTAGATGCTGGCTTCGGCGCTGACGACGTCGA
>MEQV01000237.1:50591-51524 GCA_001770355.1 Betaproteobacteria bacterium RIFCSPLOWO2_02_FULL_62_17 | reverse complement strand
GGGGCGGACGGTGCAGCGTACCGGCGTCGGCCCCGATATTGAACTGGTGGCCGCGCCAGGCGCGCCGGTGGGTCGCGGCGGCCGCCGCGAAGCCGACCGCGCGCATGCCTTGCCTGGCCTGGACGAACCCGCGCCGCCCAAAGCGCGCGTGGAGGCGGCGCGTTGCGCTCCACCGAAATCCGGCGCGGATCAGGCGATTGCCTGCGCACTCGCATTTCTCAAGGCCGGCGCGATCGAGACATTTCTCACGGCGCTCGCGCCCGAAGAGTCGGCCGCGCTGCCCTGATATACCAGTAAGAAATAAAAAGCGGCAGGATAGGTCCGCCAAACGGACGTCTTATCAGGTAAAACTTTTCAATGGAAGATGAAGATCATGATCATAAAATTGACTCTCGCCGGCGTGCTCGGGCTCGCGGCCACTCTCGCCGTGGCACAAACCTATCCCTCCAAGCCGCTCACCCTGGTGGTGCCCTTCGCCGCAGGCGGACCTTCGGATGCGCATATGCGCCAGTTCGCCGCCGCGCTGGGCAGGCAGATCAAGCAGTCGGTCATCATCGAGAATGTCGGCGGCGGCGCGGGAAACATCGGCCCGGCCCGCGTTGCCCGGGCGCCGGCCGACGGCTACACCATCATGCAGCACAACCTCGGAATTGCCACGGCGCCGGCGCTGTACCGGAACCTGGAATACAACCCGCTCAGCGATTTCGATTACCTCGGCACGCTGGTTTTCGATCCCAGCCTGATGATGGCGCGCAGCGACTTCCCGGGCGGCAACTTCAAGGAGTTCATCGCCTACGTGAAGGCCAACCAGCACAAAATCACCATCGGTATCGCGGGACCTTCGCACCTGTCCGCGCTGCTGTTCATGGAGGCTACCGGCACCAAGCTGACCACGGTTCCTTACAAGGGCGGCGGCCCGGCGTTGAACGACCT
>MEQV01000237.1:42520-50413 GCA_001770355.1 Betaproteobacteria bacterium RIFCSPLOWO2_02_FULL_62_17 | reverse complement strand
CTGTTCGCGCCGAAGAACCTGCCGCGGCCGGTGCTCGACCGCCTGGTCATCGCCTTGCAGGGGACGCTTTCCGACCCGGATCTGGTTGCGCACTTCAACCGGACCGGCGGGCAGATCGCCACGCGCGAACAGGCCACGCCCGCAGCGCTGCAGGCACTGGTGCGCTCGGAGGTCGAGAAGTGGGGCCGCGTTCTCAAAAATGCCGGTGTTCAGCCTGAATGAACCCACCCAGGCACCGGCACCCGCAAACGTTTGGAGCAACGCATGAGCAGATATGAGGTGGTCAGCCCGGCCGGGGACGCGCGCGACGCCAGGGGCGCGGCAAAAAAGACTGCGTCCGCCGCGCCGCTTGCCGGTATGAACGGGAAAAGGCTCGGCCTTTGCTGGACCGCATTCACCAATGGCGACATCGTGCTGCGCGCGTTCCGCGACCATCTGGCCGGCCGCTACCCGGATCTCGAGTTCGTCGAACTGATGCCGGGGCGCGGGCTGCGCTGGGGCGATCATCCGGACCCGAGCATCGCCGAACTTGTGCGTGAGGAGCGCCTCGACGCGGCGCTGATCACCGCGGGCTGTTGAGGGACCTGCGCGCCCGCCGTGTCGCGGGCGACAGCGTGGATCGAGGCGGCCGGTATCCCGGCGGTCGGCGTGACTTGCCGAGGCTTTTCGCCGCCGGCGAGGCTGGTGGCGCGCGCCGAGGGCGTGCCCAACCTGCGCCTGCTGGAATTTCCGCCGCCTAACATCGGCGCGATGCGTCAGGACGAGATCACCGCCGCCACGCTCGAGCGGCTGGACGAACTGGTCACGCTGTTCACCCAGGCCGCGCCGGGTACTGTCGCGGCCGCGGCACCGGCATCAGCCGCGGGCAGCGCCCGCGACATCGTTTTCAGCGGGAACCTTCGCGAGGTCAACGATTATTTCCGCGGCAAGGTCTGGTCCGACGGTCTGCCTATCGTTCCGCCAACGGTGGCTGAGGTCGAGGAAATGCTGGGCTTCACGGAGCGCGCGCCCGATGAAGTGATCGGACTGCTGCCACCGACGCGACTGCCCGCCACTGTTTGGAAGGTCGCGGTCAACGGAGTCATGGCCGGTTGCCGCCCGGAGTACCTGCCGGTACTGCTTGCGATCACCGAGGCGGTGGCCGACCCACGCTTTGGCGTTGAAAACGTGGGCAGCACCGTCGGGCTCACGCCGCTCATCATGCTGAACGGCCCCATCATCAAGGAACTGGAATTCAACGCAGGGCAGGGCGTGTTGCGGCCGCAGGCGCAGGCCAATATCACCGTCAGCCGCTTCCTGCGTCTGTTGATGGTGAATATCGCGGGATACCGCCTGGGCGAGAGCGACATGGCGACCTTCGGGCGCAATTACTATCCGGTGCTGGCCGAAGCCGAGGACGAGAGCCCGTGGGCACCAATGTCGGTGGATCGCGGCTTTGCCGCCAGCACCAATCTCATCACGGTGCAATCGGCGGACACCACCGGGCACAGTTTTCTGACCGAAGGCCCGGCGGAAAGCCACTTGCGCGTCATCGCCAGGGAAATGGTCCGCGAACTTGGCGGCAATCTGCTGGTGGCCATGGAACATTTCGGCGGGCATATCTCGCCGGTGCTGGGGCTCACGCCTCTGATATCGGGAATATTCGCCAAGGCGGGTTATTCGAAGCTCGACGTCAAACGCTGGCTGTTTGATCACGCGCTGGTTCCGGCGCGCTTGTTCGACGAGCAACTGGCGCGCATCGAGCAGGGCTACAACCTGCAGGAAGCGGTAAGGCGCGGCTCGCTGGACCAGCGTTTCGCAGAAAACGACGACCCCGAACGCCTGGTGCCGGTGCTGCACCAACCCGAAGAATTGCAGATCGTGGTCTGCGGCGCGCCCAACCGGAACCGCAGCTTCATCGCCGGGCAGTTCGGGAAGTATGGCGGGGATGTATCGCGCGAGGTCAGACTGCCCGCAAGGTGGAAGGAAAAACTGGCGACGCTGCGACGTTGACGCCAGATTGATTGCGAGTGTTTCGCGAATTGTGCAAAGTGCCGGTTCGCGGAAATTTCAGGGGGGAAAAATATGCGTGAATTTTTAGTGCGAGCGGGCAAATGTGCAGTGTCTGCGGGCGTGGCACTCTCCTGTGTGCTTTCGGCAAGCGCCCAGGATTACCCGGCGCGAACCGTGCGTATCGTGGTGCAGGTGCCTCCCGGCGGCCTGCAGGACACCATTGCCCGCGCCACCGCGCAGGAACTTTCCACGCTGTGGGGTCATCCGGTCATCGTCGAGAATCGGCCTTCCGCGGGCGGTATCGTCGCGGCCGAGGGCGTGGCACGCGCCGCGCCCGACGGACACACCATCCTGCAGACGGGCGGCAGCACCATCTACGCCAATGAAATGCTGCGCAGGAACCTGCCCTATGACTCGGTGAAGGACTTTGCTCCCGTCACCATACTCATCGGCTCCAACAACATCCTGGCGGGCAGCCCCAAGCTTCCGGCCAATACTTTGCAGGAGATCATTGCGCTCGCACGGGCGAAACCCGGCGTTCTCAACTATGGGAGCCTTGGCATTGGGCATGCGACGCACGTCGACGTGGAGTCGATACTTCGCGATGCTGGCATACAGGTGACGCATGTCCCTTATAAGGGCGGCGCGCAGGCGCTGCAATCGCTGGCGAGCGGTGAAATCGCCTTCACCATCACCGGCATTACCGCCGCCATTCCCATGGTGAGGCAGGGCCGCATCAAGGGCATCGGCTATGCGGGGCTGAAGCGCAGCGAACTGTTTCCCGACATGCCGACCGTGGCCGAAGCCGGATTTCCGGGTTTCGAATCGGGAAGCTGGTTCGGATGGTTCGCGCCCGCCAGCACGCCCAAGCCGGTAATCGAAAAAATTGCCGCCGACGTGAAGAAAGTCATCAGCGTGCCGGCGTTCAAGGAGAAATTCATCACCGCCGGCGGCCACGAACTGATGGCCACGCCGCCCGCCGAGTTCGGACCCATCATGGAACGCCAGCGAAAGGCGTTCGCAGCGAAGATCAAGCCGCTTAATCTGAAATTGGAGTGAGTCGCCGCCAGGAAGCCGAAGAGCCCGGCGACCCGCGTCAATCCGATCACGATCGCCGCAGCCACCAGAAATACGGCATTGCTTAAGTCAGTTGGGACCGTGCGCGCTTTGCAACGTCAAAAAAGCGCGCATTTGTGCAAAACGGACGGCCTTCGCGTTCGCCCGAAACGAGCCACATGCCGCAGGGATTCTTGTCGCCGCACATCGCGCAGTGCCGTACCGCGATTGCCAGTCTCGACGTCTCTTTGAGGTCCTCGGGCGCCAGGCCCTGGCGGCGGAGCATGGAAAAGAATGGCAGCGGTGCATCGTCCTGCATGATGCGGCGCCATCCGACCGCCCCGCACCATGACACCATGACAACGATAGTCAGCCATGCAACAATGACCAGGGTGATGACGATTGTATCCATGAGATTCCTCCTGTCGCGAAACTATACCCGATCAGGGTGTGCATCCTTGATCTCAATCAAGAAATCTTGCCGCTCAAGGAGATACTGCGTGTCGCGCGCGTGTTATGTTCAGAAGCATATTCGATTGAAGGAATCCATACGCTTTTAGAGGATTCCGCTCCATCCGGTGAAATATGACGGAGACGGCACCCTCCACCAGAGGCGGACTCGCCGGCGATTTCTGGGGCGGCCTCGCCTCGATGCTGGTCGCGCTGCCCTCGGCGATCGCATTCGGCGTGCTGGTCTACAGCGCGATCGGACCGGAGTACGCCGGCGCCGGCGCCCTGGCCGGCATCCTTGGCGCCGCGGCGCTGGGTATCGTCGCGCCGCTGGTCGGGCGCAATGGCGGATTCATCACGGCGCCTTGCGCACCGGCCGCGGCGGTGCTCGCCGCGCTGGCCGTCGAACTGGCCGAGCATGGCGACATGTCCGCCGAGCGCCTGCTGTCGCTGCTGGCGCTCACCGCGCTGCTGTCGGCGTTGTTTCAACTGGTCTTTGGCATGCTGCGCGCGGGCCGGCTGATCAAGTTCATCCCCTACCAGGTGGTGACCGGCTATCTGTCCGGGGTGGCGCTGATCATCGCCGTCGGGCAGTTGCCCAAGCTGCTGGGATTGCCCAAGGACGTGAGCCTCACGCAGGGCTTGCTCGCGCCCGAGGCATGGAACTGGACCGGCATCGGCGTGGGGCTGGTGACCATCGTGGTGATGGTGGGCGCGTCCCGCATCACGCAAAAGGTGCCCGGAGCGATTCTCGGTCTGGCCGCGGGCATTGCCGCGTATTTCGCGGCGTCGCTCGTCAATCCCGGGTTGCTGCAGCTTTCCCACAATCCCCTGGTGATCGGCCCGATCGAGACCTCCGGTTCGTTCGCCGATGCCGTCACGGAGCGGGTCATGTCGCTGCTCCAGATTCGCCCCGACGACATCGGCATGGTGCTGGTCTCGGCGCTGACGCTGGCGGTGTTGCTGTCCATCGATACGCTCAAGACCGGAGTGGTGCTGGATGCGATGATGCGCAGCCGCCACAATTCGAATCGCGAATTGCTGGCGCAAGGTTCGGCCAATTTCGCCGCGTTCATGGTGGGCGGCATGCCCGGCGCCGGCACCATGGGAGCGACGCTGGTCAATTTCACCAGCGGCGGCCGCTCCTACTGGTCGGGCGTGGCCGAAGGCGTACTGGTGATCCTGGCCTACATGCTGCTTGGCCGGTTGATTGCCTGGGTGCCGATCGGCGCGCTGGCCGGCATCCTGCTGGTGGTGGCATTTCGCATGTTCGATCGCGGCATGTTCCGGCTGCTGCTGCACCGCGCGACGCGCGTCGATTTCCTCGTCATGGCGACCGTTGTCGCGGTCGCCCAGATCGGGCTGATCGCGGCCTCCGCAGTCGGCATCGGCCTGACGATCCTGCTGTTTATTCGCGACCAGATCCGCGGCACGGTGCTGCTCGCCAAACAGGACTTGCGCACCGCGCATTCCAAGCGCCGGCGCCTGGAAGACGAGCGCGACGTGCTCAACGTGGGCGGCGCGCAGGCGGCAGTGGTGCAGTTGCAGGGCAATCTGTTCTTCGGCACGACCGACCAGTTGTTCTCGCAACTCGAGCCCGATCTGGCACGGCTGCGTTATCTGCTGCTCGACCTGCGCCGGGTGCAATCGATGGACTACACCGCCGCGCACCTGTTCGAGCAGATGCGGCAGCGGCTGCAGGAGCGTGGCGGCGAACTGCTGTTTAGCGGCATGCCCTCGAGCCTGCCCACAACCCCCGACTTCGAGCGCTACCTGGAAGATCTGGGAATGGTGAGCACCAGCGGCGGAATCCGCGTGTTCGACACGCGCGACAGCGCCATCGAATGGATGGAGGATCGCGTGCTCGAGGCCGCCGGGGTGACGCCGCAGGAGGACGCGCGCGCGCTGGATCTGGCCGAGATCGATCTGCTGAGCGAGCTCGATGCCGCATCCTTGGCCGAATTGCGCAAGGTGGCGCGCGAATTTTCGGTTCCGGCAGGAGGCCGCATCTGCTCCCACGGAGATGAAGGCAATGAGATGTACTTGCTGCGCCGCGGGCGGGTGCACGTGCTGCTCCCGCTCGAAGGCAACAAGCGGCATCACCTGGCCACTTTCTGCCAGGGTGATTTTTTCGGCGAATTGGCCTTTCTCGACCGCGAGCGGCGCTCCGCCGACATCGAAGCGGCCACGCCGAGCGAGCTCTACGTGCTGTCGCGCGAGAATTTCGACGCGATGGTCAAAGCCAGTCCGCCGCTGGGCGGGCGCCTGTTCGAGCAACTGGCGCTGGCGATTTCCTATCGCTTGCGCACCGCGGATACGGAGTTGCGCACGCTCGAGGAGCGCTGAGGCGATACCGCGCCTGGTCCGCGGCCGAAATCCTCTCTAATAAACTTTGGAAACGAAGCGCTGGCTCGACATTTTCGGACGCTTATAGCCAATGTCGCCTTGCCGTGGCGGCACTTCGATCTCGATCGGCGTCATGTTTTCATAAGGGATCTGCTTCAGCAAATGGGCAATGCAGTTGAGACGGGCTTTTTTCTTGTTGTCCGCCTCGACCACATTCCACGGCGTTTTTTTCTGGTCCGTGGCGGCAAACATAACATCCTTTGCCTTGGAATATTCGCTCCAATGCTTGCGTGATTCCATGTCCATCGGGCTCAGCTTCCAGCGCTTGGTGGGATTGCGTATGCGTTCCTGGAAGCGCTTCTCCTGTTCTTCGTCGTTCACCGAGAACCAGTATTTGATGAGGTAGATGCCGGAACGAATGAGCATTTCTTCAAACACCGGGCAGGATCGCAGGAACTCCTTGTATTCAGCATCGGTGCAAAAGCCCATCACGTGCTCCACGCCGGAGCGGTTGTACCAACTGCGGTCGAACAGCACGATTTCGCCCGCGGCGGGCAGATGCGGAACATAGCGCTGAAAATACCACTGGCCGCGTTCCCGTTCGGTGGGCGTACCCAGAGCGGCAATCCGGCATACCCTTGGGTTGAGACTCTCAGCGATGCGCTTGATGACGCCGCCCTTGCCGGCGGCATCGCGGCCCTCGAAGATCACGGCGACTTTCAGGCCGCGCAGGCGTACCCATTCCTGAAGCTTGATGAGTTCGACCTGCAGGTGGGCAAGCTCCTTGATATATTTGTAGTTCTTGCCCGGCTTGCGAAGCTTGGCACGGCCCGCGGATCGCCAATGCTGCTCAATCGCGGCGGTTTCCTTGGCGTCGGCCAGAACCTCGCCGCCGTTGGTTTTTGAGCGTTTTTTCTTGGCCATATTTTCCCCTCCAAAAGAATAGGAAATTCAATACTGCCTGCCACGCGCTCCCGACCACTGGCGGCGGTTTGGCGTTGAAGCGAACCCGGGTACTCCCTCTTGAGATTAGTTTGCACCCTCACCTGCCCGAATGCAATGCCGCTTACTTCACTTTTTCAAGGAAAGGCTTCAGCAGATCCAAGGGAAGCGGAAATACGATGGTGGTATTTTTGTCGGCGCCGATCACCGTCAGCGTTTCCAGATAACGCAACTGGATCGCCTGCGGCTCCTGAGCCAGAATCTTGGCCGCCTGGAACAGTTTCTCGGATGCCTGCAGTTCGCCCTCGGCGTGGATGACCTTGGCGCGGCGCTCGCGTTCCGCTTCCGCCTGCCGGGCAATCGCCCGTATCATGGATTCAGTCAGGTCGACCTGCTTGATCTCGACATTGGTGACCTTGATTCCCCATGAGTCGGTTTGCGCATCCAGCGCCTGCTGTATGTCCGTGTTCAGCTTCTCCCGCTCGGCGAGCATATCGTCGAGTTGGTGTTTGCCCAGCACGGAACGCAGCATGGTCTGCGAGAGTTGACTGGTGGCGTTGAGGTAATCGACGACCTGGATGATCGCTTTTTGCGGATCGATGACGCGCAGGTAGACGACGGCGCTGACCTTCACCGACACGTTGTCGCGCGAGATCACATCCTGGGTGGGCACCTCCAGCACCACGGTGCGCAGGTCCACCCGCACCACCTGCTGGATGACCGGGATGATGATGACCAGGCCCGGTCCCTTCACCTGCCAGAAGCGCCCGAGGGTGAAGACCACGCCGCGTTCGTACTCGCGGAAGATGCGCACCGCGTAGACAAAAAAAACCACGACCAGAATCAGAACAGCGCCGCCGCCGAGCCAATCGTATTCGATGTTCATTGTGCGTCTCCTTCGGGGTGGGCAGGCTCGACGGCGAGCACCAGCCCGTCGATGCCGACCACCCTCACCATTTGACCGCGCCTCAGCAACGACTCGCCAGTCGAGGCGTTCGGGCGTACTTTCCACACTTCGCCATGGATGCGAGCCAAGCCGCCGCCATCGGTTTTCTCAAGAACTTCGCCGGTCGCGCCGAGCATCAGCTCGTGTCCGCTCGCCAGCGG
>MEQV01000237.1:14760-42485 GCA_001770355.1 Betaproteobacteria bacterium RIFCSPLOWO2_02_FULL_62_17 | reverse complement strand
GGCGGTGATGCCCCCCAAGCCCAGAATGCCGAAGCCCGGCGCAATATGTTCCGCAACCATCAAGCCGATGCCCAGGGCGAGCAGCGCGAGGCCGGTGGCGTTGACCGGCAGCATCTGGAACGCGAACATTGCAACCAGCAGGCTGATGGCGCCGATGACGCCGGGGGCGATCAGACCCGGGTTGTAGAATTCGACCAGAAGGCAGAAGAAACCAAGCATCAGCAGAACATAGGCGATGCTGGGATCGGTGATGACCACCAGCAGACGGGTGCGCCAATCCGGTTGAAATTCGACAATCTGGGCGGCGCCGGTGGCAAGGCGCCGTTCCTGGCCCAGCACCGTGAGCGTGCGGCCGTCGAGTTGCTTGAGCAGTTGTGGAACATCGGCGGCGATCACGTCGATGACATTCAATTTGAGCGCCTCCTGCGCCGACAGGCTGACCGCCTGGCGCACCGCCTTGTCGGCCCAATCGGTATTGCGGCCGCGCAGTTGCGCCAGTCCGCGGATGTAGGCTGCCGCGTCGTTGATCTGTTTTTTTGTCATCGTCTGCGCCGAGGATGGCGCGTCGTTGGCGCGCTCGCCATCCTTGCCGGGTGGCTCCGTTCCCGCGCCGGTTTCGCGCGGTTCCGACTGCGGACCCATGGGTAGGGTACCGATGGCCACCGGTGTCGCCGCGCCCAGATTGGTCGCCGGCGCCATCGCGGCGATATGACTTGCATACAAAATGTAAGTGCCGGCGCTGGCCGCGCGCGCGCCGTCGGGCGCAACCAAGCAGGCAACCGGTACCGGCGAAGCAAGAATCTGCTGGATAATCGCGCGCATCGAGAGATCAAGGCCTCCGGGCGTATCCATTTTGAGAACCACCAGTTGCGCGTTGATCGCGACTGCTTTTTCCAGGCCGCGCTGCAGGTAGGCTGCATTGGCGGGCCCGATCGCCCCGCTCTGGGTGAGCACCATAACCGGGGCGGCCGGCTGCGCCGCGGACGGTGAAGCGGCCAGCGACCAGCAGCTAAGAGTTATTATCAGCGCGACTGCCCGCATTGATCCGCCTCCATGGCCGCGGCCGACTCACCGAACCGGGAAAGTTACACTGCCACAATAGCGTGAAATGGCTCATTCATGCAGCGGAATCTTCGTTCCCTTCACAAGCCTGGCAGGGCGCCGGACGCTGGCGCCTGCTGACCCGGCCGCCGCCATGCCGCGCCGCCCGCGCTTAGTCGCCCCGGCGGGCGCCTGTGACGCCCATTGCCATGTGTTCGGGCCGCAGGATCGGTTTCCCTGCGTGCCCGGGCACGATTATTACCCGCCACCTTCTCCCAAGGAGAGCCTGTTCGCGCTCCAAAATGCAAAGGCCCAATGCGCGTGATCGCGCTAATCGACGATCCGGCCGTGGTGAGGCGCATCCTCGATCACCTCGGACGCTGGGCGCCCGAGCCCGCCGGGCAGGGCCCACCCACTCGATCGCCCCGTGCGTCTCCGCCTCCGCGCTGTTTCGACCTCGTCGGCATTGCAATCGGCTGGACGCAGGTGCAAGATCCTCTCAACGCTATGCTCGGCAGCGCTGAATCAGCGCCAAACCGCTGTCATCGACCGGACGCGCGAAAAGAGGCGGGATTGAATTTCCTTCTATCTTATCGTTTGGAGAGCGAGGATCCGACCGTGTTTCTCAGCCAATCGCTGTTGTTCAATGAAACCGCGGATCTCGCAGCGGCAGCGAGGTTGCTCCCTGTCGGCAAGGCTTTGGTTCGGCGCGAAGGACGCGATCTGGAGGGCGAGCTGATCGTCACCCCGAAAAAGATCGTCAACGGCGCGCTGCGCACTATGGGACACTGAACAGGCGGTCCCGAGCAAGCCCTTTCGCATACGCAAAGGAGGTGTGGCATGAATTGCACGGTTCGGTTCGCGGTACTTTTCTCGACGGTCTGCGGCGCGCTCGCATGGGTGCCGGCGAGCGCGCAATCCTATCCTTCCCGGCCGGGCCGAATTCTCGTCGGAACGCCGACCGGCGGCCCTGTCGATATCCTCGCGCGCGGCACCGTCCATGTGCTCGGCCAGGTGTTTGCCCAGCCCTTTGTCGTGGAAAACCGCGTCGGGGCGGACAGCATGATCGCTGGCGAAGCGTGCGCGAGGTCCGCGCCCGACGGCCATGTTTTGTGCGCCATCGACAGCCTGGGGGTCGCGCTCAATCCAGTGATTCGCGCCAAGATGGCCTATGACCCCTATCGGGAACTCAGTCCGATCGTGCACTACGGCTATATCGGATCGGCGTTTCTTGTCCATCCTTCGGTACAGGCCAATTCGATGCGTGAACTGATCGAGCTCGCCAAGGCAAACCCGGGTTCGATCACTTTCGGCTCGTGGGGCATTGCCAGCGGTCCCAACCTGTACATCGAATGGTTCAAGAACGCCAAGAGCATCGTGTTCCACAACATCACCTACAAAGCCGCTTCGCAGGCCTATCCCGCGATGCTCGCGGGTGAAGTGCAGGTCGCGTTCTATTCGGCGGGCGCCGCGGCGGGCGCGGTGAGAGCGGGCAAGGCCAAGGCGCTCGCGGTCACGCTGAGCCGGCGTTCTTCGCACCTTCCGGATGTGCCGACCTGGGTAGAGGCGGGGCTGGATATCGGCCTGGTGACTTCGGTAGGCTTGTATGCGCCCGCCGGCACTCCCCAGGAAATCATCCAGCGCCTCAATCGCGAAATCGCGAACGGGCTCGTCAACAACCAGGATATGAGGAAGAAATTCATCACCAGCCAGGGTCTCGAGGTCGACCCTCCGGCAGGCGGCTCGCCCGAGGAATTCGCCGCCGCGATGATCGTCGAGCGCGACAAGTGGGCGAACGTCGTGAAAGTGGCGAAATTAAAGATCGAGTAGCGAGGGGCGCGCGATGAGCAGATTACTTACCCTGCTCGCCGTTCTGGCGCCCGTCGTTCTGGTGCCCACCTCTGGAGCTCTCGCCCAGGGCTATCCGTCGAAACCGGTGCGCATGCTGGTGCCGGCCGCGCCCGGCATCATGCAGGACATCCTGTCGCGGGGCCTGGCCGAGGCATTGGCGAAGGGCTTCGGCCAAGCGGTCATCGTCGACAATCGCGTCGGCGCGGATGGCGTGATTGGCATGGAAGCCTGTGCCAAAGCCGCTGCGGACGGCTATACGCTATGCAACACCATGAGCGGTGCCATCATCTGGAACCCGGCGCTGCGGCTAAAACTGCCCTATGACGCGGTGCGCGATTTCGCGCCGGTCGTGCACGCCGGTTTCTTCGACAGCGCACTGGTCGTCAATCCTGCGGTGCCCGCGGCTTCGGTCCAGGAACTGCTTGAACTCGTCAAGGCGAAGCCCGGCGCGGTGAACTGGGCGAGCTTCGGCGTCAACAGCACGGGCTTCATGTACATGGAGTGGCTCAAGCGCAGCAGCGGCGCGCAGTTCTACCATGTACCCTACAAGACCCAGCCCCAGGGCCTGCAGGGACTGATGTCGGGAGAATCGCATGTCGCAGTCTACGGGCTCAGCTCCGTGGCGCCGCTGATCAAGGCAGGAAAGCTCAGGGCGCTCGGGGTGACTAGCGCCAAGCGCCAGGACTGGCTGCCCGATGTCCCCAGCTTCGTCGACCTCGGCATTAAGCTGCCGTTGCGCACCTGGTTCGGGTACCACTTTCCCGCGGGTGCGCCGCGCGAAATCGTGCTGCGCATGAACGCGGAGATACGCAAGGCGATGGCCGAACCGGGCTTTCGGGAAAGCATCCTCGCCAGGCAGATGATAACGCCCAACGACGGCACGCCCGAGGAATTCGACGCCTACATCCGCACCCAGCGCGTCGAAGTCGCCGGGCTGATCGCCTTCCTCGGATTGAAGCCGGAGTAGTGCGATCGGGCTGGCACCTGCGGTCACCGCACCCGCATTACCAGGTTGCGGTAGGCATCTACCTCGCAGATAAATCCGGGCGCAACCAGCACCGTGGTTGTCCTATCGTCGATAAGGGCAGGGCCGATGATTTCATGGCCGTGCTCCATGAGGTCCCAATCGTAAACCGGTGTCTCGACGCGCGTCGCGCTGCCCTCGAACAGACACTGGCGCGAGCCGCGCCGCGCCATTTCCACGTTTGGGTTGGTCCGGGCGGGCATCGCCATTTCCACCGGCCGGTGCGGCGCGGTCGCCTTCAGGCGAAAGGTGAGAAGCTCAGCCGCGCGCCAAGGCATGGAATAGGTATACATCTTCTCGTACATGGCGTGGAAGTTCGCGAGCAGCGTCTGGAGGTTCTCGCCATTCAGCGCCTCCGCGGGCAGATCCACCTCGACTTCGTGGAACTGGCCGACATAGCGCATCTCCACCGTGGATTGAAAGGACAATTGCGATTCGGGGACGCCGATGCGTGCAAAATCCCCACGAGCCTGCCGCCGCATGTCGGCGTACAGGCCTGCAATCTCGGCGAAATCGAGCTGATTCTGCCTGCGCGCACAGGAGCGCGCGTACTCCAGTCCCAGGTCCATGGCAAACATGCCGAAGGCGCTCATCAGCGCCGCGACGCGGGGCAGGATGACCATGGGAATGGACAAATGCCGCGCCAGGGCGGCCGCATGAATGCCGCCGGCGCCGCCTCCCGCGATCAAGGTGAAATCCCGCACGTCGTGGCCTTTGTTGGTGCAGACCTCCGTGATCAGGTTGGCCATGACGGTATTGATGGTGGTGAACATGGCTTGCGCCGTCTGATTGACATCCATGTTCAGGCTGGCGCCTACCCGGTCCACCGCCTGGCGAGACCGGTCCATGTCCAGCTTGATGTCGCCGCCGAGAAAGTAGTCGGCGGGGATATAGCCCAGCACCAGATCCGCGTCGGTCACCGTGGCATCCTCGCCCTTGCCGTAGGCGGCGGGGCCGGGGTCCGCGCCGGCGCTCTGCGGACCCACCCGCAGCAGCCCGAGGGAATCGACCCAGGCGATTGAACCGCCACCGGCACCGACCGAGGGCACGTCCACCATCTTGATCGCGACCCGATGTTCGCCCACCCAGGAGTCGGTCGTGGTGGGAATGCCCCGATCCTTGATGACGCAGACATCGAAACTCGTGCCCCCCATGTCCACCGAGAGCAGGTTGTGGTGAATGCGGTGACCGACCATCTTGTCGTGCAGGCCGCCAACGTAGGTCGCGGCAGAAGGCGCCGCCGCCGGACCGGAATTCAGCAGGTACACGGCGCGATCGACGCATTCGTCGACCACTTGAACCAGACCGTTGGCAAGCATCATCAACAGTCGCCCGCGGCATCCGTGCTCCCCGAGGCTCGCCTGCAGTCTGCGCGCGTAGCTCGTGATCGCGGGCCCGATATAGGCGCTCACTACGGCGGTGGAGAAGCGCTCGAACTCACGCCATACCGGCAGGATCTCGTGGGAGGTAGTGACGTACACCTCGGGCGCCATGCTCTGCACGATTTGCTTCGCCTTCAGTTCGTTCTCGCCGTTGGCATACGAGTGCAGGAAACAGATGGCAATGGCGGTACAACCCGTGTCAATCAGCTTGCGGGTAGCCGCACGCAGTTCATCCTCGGCGAGCGGCGTGAGCACCTTGCCGGTGTACAGGGTGCGCTCCTCCACCCCCAGGCACAGATTGCGGGGCACCAGGGGCTTGTAGGGTTCGATGAACATGTCGAACATCGATCCATGCAGGTTCCTGATGCCACGGCGCATTTCGACGACATCGCGAAAACCCCTGGTGGTAATCATGCCCACCTTGGCGCCGCGCCCGGTGATCAGGATATTGGTGCCTAGGGTCGTGCCGTGGACGATCTGCTCCACATCGACGAGGAACTGCCGCAGCGTTTGCCGGTAGTGCGCAGCGGCTTTGCCCACTGCTTCGAAGAAGCCTTTGGTCGGATCTTCGGGCGTGGTGGACGCTTTGAAGCGTTGCAGCTGTCCCGATTCCTCCAGCACGAGACAGTCCGTAAACGTTCCGCCGACATCGATGGTCAACTGCTTCACGATGCCACCCCCGTGCGCCCTTCGACAGGCTTGAGCTCGATGTCCAGGGATTCCTCGTTGATCACGGCTTCGTAACGCTGGGCCGGGGGCGACGAGCGGAGCTTCCGGGTGGCCGCCTCGTCGAGCCGCAGCGTAACGGAGTCCAGCACCACCCCGTAGATCAGCCGGGCGGCTTCCAAGCTCACCATTTCCCTTACGACATCCAATATCACATTTTCGATCGGCCGCTCCCACGGATCGCCTACGCCGGCGCCTCCGGAGCTGAGCTTGACGACTATGTCGCCCTTCTTGATTTCGGCCATGCGGTGCGGCTTGACGCGGATCTTCTCGGTCCCCCTCAGGATGATGGTTCGGCAGCAAGGAACCGGCTGGCCGCCCTGCGCGCCCTTGCCCTGTGTTACATCACCGTCGGAGCTGCCGGTTGCCATTCGGCCGTCACTGCCCTCGTTCACTGCGCGCCAGTCGACCCCCCCGCCGCCCCGCCAGCGACCGGCACCATTGAAATCCGCCTGCGCCTCAAGTTTCAGCATCCGCCAAGGAAAACGTATTTCCGCCTCCTCCATGCTGCCTCGGTGCACCGATCCCAGCGTGTTCAACTGGGTCGGGCCAGTCATACCGTCGTGGCCCCAGACCGCACCGGCGCTGCCGTCATAGTCGAAGGTGGTGCGCACGTAGCGTTCCCCGTTGCGTGGGTCAACGGCGAAGGTATAGTCGCCGCGGTGCTTGTTCCAGCAGGCGATGGCCCGGTCCGGCCGCGCCTTGCTCAAGGCCTCGATGACCGCTTCCATCACTTGGCCCCCCATGTTCACGGGGCTTGCGCCAACCGTAGCGGGGTAGCGGGCGTTGGTAACGGTGCCGAGCGGGGCGATCACCTTGATCGGACGCAAGGAGCCCTGATTGTGGAAGTTCGCCAGGGCGGGGTCCATGAAAATTATCGTGCTGGCCACCGCCCGGGCATAGGTTGCGGCGTAAATGCAGTTGACGAAACCGGGGCGCTGAGCATCGCTGCGGGAAAAATCCAGGGTGATCTCATCGCCCTTGACCGTCGCATCCAGCCGTACCGTCACCGGCTCATCGAGGATGGTGCCATCGTCGTCGGTGGAAGCCTCGCCGTTATAGATGCCGTCGGGCATCGCCGCAATCTCCGCGCGTACCGCCTTTTCCGTGCGATCCATCATCTGGTGGATGGCTCCGAGTACCGTGTCCTTGCCATAGCGATCCAGCAAATTGACGATGCGATTTTCGGCAAATTTACTGGTGGCGATCATGGAATTGCAGTCGATGCGGGTCTCCACGGGCCAGCGCACGTTGTTGAAAATCAACGCCCACAGGTTGGCATCCTCCACACCGCGGTTGATGACCTTCAAGGGCTGAATGCATAAGCCCTCGGCGATAATGTCGTAGCCATTGGCGAAGTACCCTCCGGGGAATGACCCGCCCGTGTCCATCTGGTGCCCGCGCACCAGGGTGAAGAACAGAAGTTCCCCCTTGTAGAAAATCGGCCGGATGAAGCCCCAGTCCGGCAGATGATTGGTGTGGCCGCCGTGGTACGGGTCGTTAGTGAGGATAACGTCGCCGGGATGGAGGTCATTCTTGAACTTTTCCTTGATGGATTCGATGGCGAGGTGCGTGCCGAGGAACTGCCCGGCCAGGCCCTCGGGCACGGCGACGGTTGACCCGTCGGCCAGCCAGACGCCAACGGAAAGGTCTTTCAGAGTCGCTATCAGATAGCTCTGGGCCGTCCGCGCCACCATGTTGCGCATTTCGCGGCAGAGGGACTGAAATGCGTGCCAGACAGTCGAGAGCGTGATCGGGTCGATAGTTGCCAAGATGTGTTTCTCCATGATCGGGTTGGGGGAGCAACGATACGCAAGGGTTCAATACCAGGACGCGATTCGCCACTCGAGTGAAAGGTCGAGGGCGTTACTCGGGCTCGATGCCGGCGTCGCGCATGAGCTTCCTGAACAAGGGAATTTCGGTTCGGACGCGCTCATCCATTTCATCCGGCGTGCTCGCGATAAGCTCGATGTTGGATGCCGCGAACTTTTCCCGGGCAGCCGGCGAGCGCAGCAGATCGCCCACTTCGCGGTTCAGCCTATCGACAATCGGACGGGGCACGCCGGCCGGAACCGAGAGCCCGAACCATGTCAGGATCTGAAACCCGGGCACGCCGGCTTCGCTGATCGTGGGCAGTTCGGGCATCGCCGCGGTGCGTTGGGGACCCAGGGAGGCAAGCGCCCGAAGCTTGCCGCTTCGGATCTGGGGAAGGGTCGAGGTGGGCCCCTCGAACATCATCTGCACGCGCCCGGTCATCAGGTCCGACATGGCCGAGGTGCTGCTCTTGTAGGGGATGTGCACGATGTTCAAGCCGGTTCTCGCCTTGAACAGCTCCATCGCGAGATGCTGTCCGCTACCGACGCCGATGGAAGCGTAGGAGAGCTTCCCCGGCTGGGATCGGGCTAGGGCGATGAATTCCGGCACGGACTGTGCCGGAAGCGAAGGCGTGACGACAAAGTAAAGCGGGGCCGCAAAAAGGGTCGTAACCGACACGAAATCGCGCAGCGATTGGTACGGAAGCTTCTTATACAGATTGGTGTTGAATACCAGCATGGCCTGGGTGGTCAGGACCAGCGTGTAACCGTCCGGCGCGGATTTCGACACGATTTCCAGCGCAACCACCCCGTTGGCGCCCGGCCGGTTCTCCGTGACCACGGGCTGTCCCAGCCGCTCGGCGAGATGCTGTGCGACGGTCCGGGCAACGGTATCCACCATGCCGCCCGGGGCGAGTGGCACAACAAAGCGGATGGGACGGTTCGGATAAGCCGAGGCGGTTCCCTGCGCCTGCGCCGTCGTTCCCAGCCAGGCAGCGGCGCACAAGGTGAAGACGAGGACCAGTCGAGTCGCGTGCATAGTGCGTTTCCGTTCACGTTCAACAAGAGGCGGATTCACTGCGACGCGTTCCAGGACGCTCGCGCGACTGTTCGTGCCGCACTGCCGACACCTCCTTCCCCAAAAATCAAGTTCCCATAGTCGCAGGTCACGCTGTTTGACCTAGATCAACGTATCGGTAACTCAGCATGGTCCACTCAAATCGCTTCCGGTACGCCGGCGCCATCGAGGAGATCCAATGCCCAAAATCGATCCCATTACCGTCTCTACAGTCTGGCATTCTTTTCAGACCTTGGTGCGAGAAATGCGCGACATGGTCAGCCGCACCGCCCAGAGCTACCTGATGTCGCAACTCAGGGACCTCTCGGTGGGCATCTGGCTCGCGGACGGTTCCACCGTCGCGATGCCGCAGGGCCTGCTATGCCAGTTCATCGGCACCAAGCATGCGATCAAGGCAGTGAAGGATTACTTCGGCGAGGATCTGCATCCGGGCGACGTGATCCTCACCAACGATCCCTACCATGGCGGCAATACCCACCTGCCGGATTGGGGATTCATCCGGCCTATTTTCTACAAGGGGGAATTGCTCTTCTTCACCCTGGTGCGGGGCCACCAGCAGGACACCGGCGGGGCGTTTCCCGGCGGCTATTTTCCCAACTCCTACGATATCCACGGCGAGGGCCTTCGCATTCCGCCCACCAAGGTGTTCGAGAAGGACGAGGAGCGCAAGGATGTGATGCGCCTGATATGGACCAACGTGCGCTGGCCCGAAGCAGTGCGGGTGGACAACTACGCCATGGTGGCGACCACGCGATTTGCCGAAAAGAGAATGCATGAGGTGCTGGACCGTTACGGCAAGGATACGGTGATGGCCTGTATCCAGGAAATGCTAGATCGAACCGAGAGGGCTGTTCGGGCCGAAATCACCGCCATCCCGGATGGCACCTACTCCGGCGAAGCCGCTACCGACGATGACGGTACGGTGCTCGACGAGCCGGTGTGGGTACGCGTGGACATCACCGTCAAGGGCGATAGTCTGACCGCGGATTTCACTCGCAGCGACGCGCAGCGCAAGGGGTTTGTCAATTGTCCCTACGCCGCCTCTTACGCGATTGCGGTGGGCTCGATGATGCCGCTGTTTGATCCGGCCCTCGCCGATTTCCATAACGAAGGATCATTGCGGCCCATCACCGTGATCACCCCCCCGGGCTCGGTGGTCAATCCCCTCTATCCGGCCACTGTCGGCGCGGCACCCGTTAACGTGGGTAACCAGATAGCGACAGCCGTCGGCCAGGCCCTTTCCAAAGCGAGGCCGAGCCGGTCCATGGCCGGCTGGGGCAAGCATCGGGGCTGCTATGTGTCTTCCGTGGACCCTCGCAACGGCCAGCCCTACGTGCGAACCACTTTCGACTACGACGGTTCGGCCGGCGCCGTGACCGGCCACGACGGGGGCACCGGCCCATTGTCGATCGGTTCGCTTTCCACGGTGAGGCGCGGCAATGCTGAAGAGATGGAAATCCGCTATCCGTGGCGGCTGCTGAAATGGGAAGCGGCAACCGATTTGATGGGTGCGGGCCGCTGGCGGGGCGGCGGCGGCGTCGAATGGCGGGCCGTGAACATGGGCACCGACGGTCGCATGGCGACCGGCAGCTCCGACGGGGACACCACGCAGCCACCGGGCGCGCACGGGGGCTACCCGTCGCCTTGCTCGCGCACCTTCCTGCTGCGCGACGGCGAGCCGATTCGCGTCAAGACTCATCGCATGGTCGAAATCAAGAAAGGCGACGTTCTGGTGAAGATCAGCGGCGGCGGCGGTGGCGTCGGCCTGCCCACGGAGCGGCCAGCCGAGCTGGTGGCAGTGGACGTGAAGAACGGCATGGTATCGGTAGGGGCTGCGCGCAATCTCTATGGCGTCGCTGTCGATCCGGCGAATTTTGGCGTTGACGCAGAGGAAACCCGCCGGCTTCGCGCGCAAGCGCAATCCCAATGGGACGTGGTCATCGACGAGAAGACTCTGGCAATCAGCGTCGTGCCGATCCAGGCCGCGTAACGCCCGGGCGGCAATGCAGGTACAAAAGGAACGGGAGAACATTTCAATATGAAGCAGCTGACCATCGATGTGGGCGGAACTTTCACCGACTGTCTGGTGCTCGAGGAGTCGGGGCAACTTCAGCGGTTCAAGGCGTCCACAACGCCGCGCGACCCGACGCAGGGTTTTTTCGATGCCGTGGGCAAAGCCGCCAGGCACTACAGTCAGACCCTGGAGCAGTTCCTGGCAGAGGTGGAGCAGATCGTGCACGGCACCACGCTCGGAACCAACATCCTGATCACCGAGCGCGGCGCCAAGGTGGGCATGATCACCACTAAGGGGTTCCGCGATTCCATCGAGATGCGCCGCGGCATCAAGAACCTGCACGGCTCCATGTTCGATATTTTCATCGAGCCCTACAAGCCGCTGGTGCCTCGCTACCTGCGCCTGGGCGTGGAAGAACGAACCCTCTACGATGGCGAGTTGTTCACGCCGCTGAACGAAGATGAGCTGCGTGCGGCGGCGCGAACTCTGCTCGATGATGGCTGCACCGCGATCGCGATTTGTTTTCTGCATTCGTACGCCAACGGCGACAATGAACTGAGGGCAAAGCGCATCGTGCAGGATATGGCCCCCGAGGCATACGTGACCACCTCCCACGAAATCATGCCGGTCTGGCGCGAGTTCGAGCGCTTTTCCACCACGGTGGTTAGCGCCTATATCGGTCCGGCGGTGACGCGCTATGCACGCAGCCTCCAAAGCGGCCTCATTGAGCACGGCTTCCGCGGCCGCCTGTTGATGATGCTAGCCAACGGCTTGGTGCAGGTGGTCGATGAATGCGTCGATCGCGCCGTGTACCTGCTCAACTCCGGTCCGGCGGCCGCTCCCTCGGCCGCGACCTACCTGGGCGCCCTGCACGGCAAGACCAATCTGCTCTCGGTGGACATGGGTGGCACCAGCTTCGATGTGTGCGTGATCAAGGACGGCCAGATTCCCACCACGACAGAATCCTGGGTGGGCGAGCATCGGGTCGCGATAAAGATGGTGGACGTCCCTTCGGTTGGTGCCGGTGGCGGCTCGCTCGCCTGGATGGATTCGCTCGGACTGCTGCGGGTGGGGCCGCAGAGTGCCGGCGCGGACCCGGGCCCCGCCGCATACGGCAAGGGTGATGAGGCAACCGTGACCGATGCGGACCTGGTGTTGGGCTACATCCCGGCGGACTACTTCCTGGGCGGCGACATCGAGCTCGACGTCAAGCGTTCCCACCAGGCGGTGACCCGGGTAGGCAGCAAGCTCAACATGGACGTGGATCAGACGGCCCAGGCGATATTCACCACCATCAATACCGTCATGGCCAACCTGATTACAGAGGTTTGCACCAGGCAGGGCCATGACGTGCGGGATTTCACCCTGGTTGCCGGAGGGGGTGCCGGCGGCATTCATGCCGCAGCGATCGCGCGACAGCTTTCCATCCCGATGGTGATCGTGCCCCGGGTCGCGGCGCTGATGAGCGCCTTCGGCATGTTTGCCAAGGATCTTGGCCTGGAATACGCTCGCTCGTGTTTTCGCAGCCAGAGCCAGTTGAATGCCGCGGAGGTCACTGGTCTGTTTGCCGACATGCGCCGGCAGGCGCGCGAGGACTTCGCCCGCATCGGTATTCCCGAGACGCAAATGTCCTTTCAACCCACGGTCGAGATGCGCTATGCCGGCCAGTTTCACGACGTGGAACTCGAACCACCGGATGAGAATCTGAGCGCCGCGAACCTGCAAACGCTGCTCGCGAACTTCCACGCCAAGTACGAGAAGATGTATACCTACTCCATGCCGTGGCGGGAGGCGGAATTCCACACTTTCCGGCTCAAAGTTACGGCACCCAGGCGGCCAGTAGGGATGGCGGCGAACGCCCGGTCGGCAGCGGGCGTTGAAACGGCCCGCCGTGGCTCCCGAGTGTGCCTATTGGGCGGCAATCCGAAACCAGTGGAAACGCCGGCGTACGATTGGGATCGGATGTGGTACGGCCACAAGGTGAGCGGTCCCGCTCTCATCGACGACAAGACCACTACGGTCCTGGTGTTACCGGGATTCGCCTGCGAAGTGGACGAGTATCGCAACCTCATATTGAGGGCCCAATGATCATGAGCACAGCCGCGACGGAACCGCTTGGGCGCATGGCGGCCATGCTGCGCATCCGCAGGTTTGAGGAGCAGTGCATCAGATTGGCCCAGGCAGGACAGTTTCGCGGGCATTACCACATATACATTGGCCAGGAGGCAACGGCGGTGGCTGCGTGCGCCGCGCTGGTTGCGGAGGATTTCGTGTTCACGACCTGGCGAAACCACGGCCATATGCTGGCGCGCGGCGCAGCCCCCGAGCGGATGTTGGCGGAGATCCTCGGCAAGGCAGGAGGCTACGCTGGCGGCAAGAGCGGCACGCTTCATTTGGCCGTGCGGGATCTGGGTATTCTCTCGACCTCGGCCTTGGTGGGCGGCACCTTGCCACTGGCGACTGGAGCGGCGTTGGCTTGCAAGCAGCGGGGGTCCGGAATAACCGTATGCTTTTTCGGTGATGCCGCATTGGAGGAGGGGGCTCTCTACGAGGCCATGATTCTGGCCTCCTTGTGGCAGGTACCGATACTGTTCGTTTGTGAGAACAATACGATGCCACCCGGGCAGCGCGCGCGCGGGCAGTCTCCTTCGTCCAGGTTGCCGGCGAACCGACTCGCTGACATTCCCGAGGCTCTGCGGGTCACCTCCGAGGAGGTTGACGGCGCCGACGCCGACGCATTGAACGAATGTCTTGCCCGGCTGGCCGCCCAAGTGCGCAGCAGCGGTGGGCCTCGGTACGTGGAGGTGCACAGCGGCCGCTGGCCCGGCAACTTCCTGTCTTGGCCGGATCTCCCCGGCGGCGAGTGGCAAATAGCTTGGGCCTTCGGCCAGCAGTCCGATCACGCCGACTTGGCCGCCTGGCTGGAGCAAAGCGACCCTCTGAACCGGTACCTGCGCAAGTTGGTCGCGGCGGGCACGCTGGACCGCGCACAGGCCGAGGCCATGGACGAGCGTGCGCGGGCAGAAATGGCCGGCGCCGTCCGCTTTGCACTGGATAGCCCATATCCGCCGCCGGACGAAGCCTACCAGCACGTCTACGCGCAGGGAGGGCAAGCGCGATGAAGATCACTTTCGCCGAAGGCCTGGCCAAGGCCCTCTACGAATCCCTCGCCGCGGACCCCCGGGTGCTCCTGATCGGCAGCAACTTCATGGGCCTGAACACGGCAGCCAAGCAGTTGATGAATCCACTGGTGAGCGAGTTTTCAAATCGGATAATGGCCGCTCCCGTTTCGGAACTGGGCCTTGCCGGTGCAGGCATTGGTGCCGCCATGGCGGGGCGACGCCCGGTGGTCGACATCAATACCGGCAGCTTCATCTTCCAGGCCTTTGCACAAGTGGTTAATGAGGCGGCCAACGTTCACTACATGTCCGGCGGCCAGACCTCTGCCCCCGTCACTTTTTACTGCTTGGCAGGGATCCGCGGGGGGGGTGGGGCTCAGCACTCCCACAGGACCCAAGCCATGTTGGGCCAGGTGCCCGGTCTGCAGATCCTTACCCCCGGGAGCGCCGACGACGCCTATTATCTGATGAAGTGGGCACTGTTGGAGAGCCGCAACCCGACGGTGTTCCTTAGCCACTCTCTTCTGTTCGGTGAGACCGCAGAGTTGGTGCCCGGCGCGCAAATGCTGCCCGTGGGGCAGGCCCGCATTCGCCGCGAAGGCAGGGACGTGAGTATCATCGCCAGTTCGATCACAGTGATGCGGGCCATGGCAGCGGCCGACGAGCTGGAGCATAAGCACGGCATTTCCGCCGAAGTGGTGGACCTGCGCACGATAGCGCCTCTTGACGAAAACACGGTGCTTCAGTCGGTGGCCAGGACAGGGAGGGCGGTTATTGCAGACGAATGCCATCGCAGATTCGGCGTCGCCGCCGAGATTGCCGCCATCCTGGCGGAGGAGGGTCTAGCGCTGCTGAAGGCGCCGGTGCGCCGCGTTACGGTGCCGGATGTTCCGATTCCTTACAGTCCGACACTCGAGGCTGAGCTGATCGTGACCAAGGAAAGAATTGTTACCGGCGTATTGCGCGTGATGGGCCGCTAAGCCCAGTTAAGAAATACGTTTTTCACGGGCAACGTTACCAGTATAAACGGGCTCAATGCGCGAGCAACGGGTTTCCGGACAGTGCTAATGGATTGAATCCATCCGGCGGGCAGCGATGGATGAAAGGAAGGGCGCATGGAATTTCGCAGGTCGGAACTCGGCAGGTTTCCCCTCTGGCACTCCAATCAGGGATGGCGGGCAAGGATCGCCGTGATTTATCCGGGTGGCGGTTATCACCATATCGCCGATTTCCACAAGCTCGCGCCCAAGGGCGTGGCGCTGGGCGCGGCGGCGGTGCCGCGGCACAAGGATGACAGCGTCGAGGCGATGCTCGGCCTGGACGAGAAGGTGGTCGAGACGGCGAAGATGCTGGCGGCAAGCCATCCGGATGTCATCGGCTGGTTCTGCACCGCCGGCAGTTTTCTTAAAGGGCAGGGGCGCAATGCCCAGTTGGTGGCGGAGATGGAACAAGCCACCGGCATCCCCTGCACCACCACTTCCACCGCTATCGTGGCGGCATTCAGGCAACTGGGCATCAAGAAGCTGTCCATGTGCACGCCCTATCCATTGCCCGTGAATGATATCGAAAAGAACTTTCTGGAGAGCAACGGCATCAACGTCGTGAAGTGCGATGGCATGGATATCGTGGACAACAATGTCATCACCCACCTGTCGCCGACCGTTCTGTACCGCATGGCCAGGGCGGTCGACGCCCCCGAGGCGGATGGCATTTTCATCAGTTGCACGGGGCTGGATGCGCTGGATGTCATCGATGCGCTTGAGCAGGATCTTGGCAAACCGGTGGTGACCTCCAACCAGGCTTCGTTCTGGATGGCCTTCAGAATGGCCGGCGTGGGCGAGGCGACGCCGGGATACGGGCGACTGATGACCTTGCCTTACACGAAGAGGGTTTTTTGAGGCGTCCAGAATTTTGCGGCAAACGCGGAAAGATGCAATCCCAATGAACAATCGATACGGTGTCATTGCAGAGTCCCGCAACACCACGGTCATGGGCGAATACGACGTGGTGGTGCTCGGTGGCGGCCCTTCCGGTATCGCCGCGGCAGCCGCGGCGGGACGCAGCGGACGTTCCACGATTCTGATTGAACGCTACGGTTTCCTCGGCGGCTCGGGTACCGCGGCCTGCATTTCCGATTTCTGCGGGCTGCATGCCAACGTGCACGGCGAGCACCGCCAGGTGGTGCATGGTATTGCCGATGAAATTCAGGATCGGCTGCAGAAGATGGGCGGATTGAAGGAGCCGCATCTGTCGCTGCGCTCGATGATCAAGGCGCAGGTCTACGACCTCTCGGCCTACAAGATCGCGCTCGATGAGTTGCTGCTGGGGTCCGGTGTGAAGATACTGTTTCACGCCATGGCTGCCGGTGTGCACATGGAAACGGACCGGCAGATCGGTGCGCTATTCATCGAGAGCAAATCCGGCCGCGCGGCAATCCGCGGCAGGATATTCATAGATTGCTCGGGCGACGGCGACATCGCCGCCTGGTCCGGCGCGCCGTTTGAATACGGCGATGGGCTGGGCAATACCCTGTACCCCTCGATGAAATTCCGCATCAATAACGTCGATCCGGTGCGTGCCAAGGATGGGCGCAATCTCCTGCCCAGGCTGATGGAAGAGGCCGAGGCCAGGGGCCGAAAATTTCCGCGCAAGGGCGCGCTCATGCGGGCGCAGATCAATCCCATTGAATGGGTTGCCAACGCCACGCTGGTGAAGAACCCTGACGGTACGGCGGTAGACGGCACCAACGTCGAGCAACTCAGCTATGGCGAGGTCGAAGGCCGCCGGCAATGCTGGGAGGTCTTCGAGTTCATCAAAAGCGTCACGCCGGGATTCGAGAACGCCTATATCGTAGACATCGCCGCGCAGCTTGGAATCCGCCAGACGCGCCGCATCAAGGGCGAATACATGCTGACCGAGGCGGACATCCTCGGCTGCGCCGATTTCGATGACAGCATCGGCGTCAATGGCTGGCCGGTCGAGGCGCACACGGCCACGGGGGTCATCATCAAGTTCGCCAATGTGCCCCATTCACGCGGCTTCAACCAACTGCCCTACCGCATGATTCTTCCGCAACGGGTCGAAAACCTTCTGGTCGCCGGCCGTTGCGCTTCGATGACGCACGAGGGGCAATCTTCTGCGCGGGTGTCGGGGCCGTGTCTCGTCATGGGGCAGGCGGCAGGTAGCGCCGCGGATATTTCACTCAAGGCCGGTGTTTGGCCCCGTTCCATCGATGTGGCAAAGCTTCAGGAACGCCTGGAGCATGATGGAGCTTTCCTCGGGAGGCAATATGAAACGATCACCTGACAAGAGGCCGGCGATGGCATGGGGTTTTATCCGCATGGTTCAGCAGGTGCAATCGATCGTGGCAATGATGGTTTTGGCGGGCGGCAGTCTTGTGACGCCGGTTTCAATGGCACAGGGATTTCCCTCGAAGCCGATAAGAGCAGTAGTGCCCTGGCCGCCGGGTGCGCCGCTGGATGTCATCGCGCGCGCCCTATCCATGGAGATCGGCAAACGCTGGGGTCAGCCGGTGGTGGTGGAAAATCGCGCGGGCGCCGCATCCATCATCGGTGCCGAGGTGGTCGCCAAGGCCGCGCCGGATGGCTATACCTGGATGGTGACGCCGATCAATCCCACGGTCGTCGGTAACCGCTTTTTGTATAAGAGCTTGCCCTACGATCCAGACAAGAGCTTCGCGCCGGTCTCGCTTCTCGCGCAAAGCAGCCAGTTGGTCGTGGTGCACCCGTCCGTGCCAGCAAACAATTTTCAGGAGCTTCTGGCCCTCATCCGCCGGCAGGCAGGCCAACTCAACTACGGATCTTTTGGTCTGGGCAGCCAGCCGAACATGATGTTCGAGCTCATGAAGAAGCGCGAGTCCGTGGACATGACGCACGTCGCCTACAAGGGCATCGCCCCGATGACCACTGCCATCACCGCGGGCGAAGTGCAAGTGACCGCGGCAGGCGTGGGAACCGTGGCTGCTCTGGTCAAGAGCGGCAAGCTGAAAGCCCTGCTTGTCGCCGGGCCCGAACGGGTGCCGGAACTGCCCAGTGTGCCCACCGGGAAAGAGGCCGGGTATCCCTATATGCAGGCTTCGGCCCGGTTCGGGCTGTTCGTCACCGGGGGCACACCGGATGAAATCATCCAGCGCATCAATCGGGAAGTGGTGCAGGTACTGGGCAACACGGAATTCACCGAGAAGCATTTGACCGCGCTGGGCTACCAGCGCGTGGCGAGCAGCCCCGCGGCCATGGTGGCGACCATCCGTGACGAAGTGGCGCTGGTGGGCGAGATGGCCCGCGCCGCGGGCGTCAAGCCTGAATAGCGATCAGGGCTGCTGCGCGATACCGGCTTCAGCGATGACTCTTTCCATTGCTGAACTTCAGCGGCGACGCGTGCCGGCACCGATGCGGCAGGCGCGACGATAAAGTACCATCGCCGAACTTATTCGAGGGGGCAATATGCATATTCTCCACCGTTGTGTCGCCGCGATCATGATTGCTGCGAGCAGCGCCGCCGCGGCCCAATCCTGGCCCGCCAAACCGATTCGCCTGATGATCATCTTCGCCGCGGGCAGCAGCGGCGATCTTTTCGTGCGGGTGTTCGCGCCGGGGCTCGCCGAGAGCCTGGGGCAGCCGGTGGTGATCGAGAACGTCGCCGGCGCGGGCGGCGTGGTCGCCGCGGAGCGCGTGGCGCGCGCCGCGCCGGACGGCTACACGCTGCTGGCGAGCATTTCGGGCACTCACGTGCAGCGCCTCTATCTCGCCAGGAGCAGTCCCTTTCATCCGGTCAACGATTTCACGCCGATCACCACCGTGGTGGAATCGGTCACCTACATGATCGCCAACAGCGCCTTGCCGGTGAATTCGCTGCGCGAGCTGATCGAGTACGCAAAAGCCAATCCGGGCAAGATCTCCTACGGCAGTTCAGGGGTGGGCTCGCCGACGCACATGGTGGGCGAGCTTATCAAGCAGAACAGCGGCATCGACATGGTGCACGTGCCCTACAAGGCGATCGCGCAGGCGTTCCAGGACGCTGTCGGCGGGCAGATCCCGGTGTCCTTCGCCATCTCCAATCAGGTGATGGCGCCGTGGAAGGCGGGCAAGATCAGGATTCTGGCCATCGCCAACGCCCAGCGTTATCAACAGATGCCCGATGTTCCGACCATCGCGGAGATCGTGCCGGGTTACGAGCCGGTGCCCAGCTGGACCGGCACTTTCGCGCCGGCGAACCTGCCGCCCGCGATTCTCCGGCGCATTCACGCCGACATGGTGAAGGCCATCAACGCGCCCGAGGCGGCACGCAAACTCACCGATGCCGGCGCCATCGTCATGACCAGCAAATCGCCCGAGGATTTTGCCGCGCGCATCCGGCGCGAAGTCGAGTCGGTGGGCAGAGTGGTGAAGCGTGCCGGCATTCAGCCGGTGGATTAGGATGATCGAGCTCTATCACAGCACTCACTCCACCTGCAGTCAGAAAGTGCGGCTGTGTCTGGCGGAGAAGGGCATCGCGTGGAGCGGGCATCACCTCAACCTGCGCCGCTTCGACCAGTTGAAGCCGGAGTTCCTCGCCATCAATCCCGCAGGCATGGTACCGGTACTGGCGGACGGTGGCTTTACAGCCAATGAGTCTCGCGTTTTCACGCTCAGCGAATCGCGCATCATCAATGAGTATCTCGAGGAGGCTTATCCACAGGTGCGTCTTGCGCCCGCTGACGTTCATGCGCGGGCGCGCATGCGGCTATGGACGAAGTTCTCCGACGATGTGGCCACCGACGCGGTGAAGTTGCCTTCGTTCGTGAAGAACATCCAGCCGGAGTTGCAACGCCTGGCGCCGGAAGAAGTCCGCGCGATGGTGGCGCGCATCCCGGACCCGAAGGTGCGCGAGCGCTGGACGCGAGCCGTCACCGCAGGCATTTCAGCGGCCGATCTGCAGCCTGCCATCGATCGCCTGACCGGCATGGTCGAGCGCATGGACAAGGCACTTGCGCAGGGCCCGTGGCTCGCCGGGGACGCCTACAGCCTGGCCGACATCGATATCGCGCCATTCGTGCACCGTTTGAATCGCGTGGATCTCTTTTACCTGGTCGAAGCGCGGCCGCGAGTCAAAGACTGGTATGCGCGGATCTCCTCCCGGCCGGCTTTTGCCGCTGCGATACCGCCGGCAGGGTCGGAAGGCATTCAGCCGGTGGCCGCGTGAGTTTCGGCTCTGCGGGTGGCAAAAATTGAATCGCAGCGCGCTCGCTGGAGGCGTCTGGGCGTGGCGGTGATGGAAACGTTGATCTCCCTGGGCAAGGTGGCGGTGCCCGCGTATATCACGCTGGTGGCGCTGGCTTACTTTTATCAGGACGTGCTGATCTTCATGCCGCAGGCGCGCAGCGAGCGGGAATTGCAGGCGGTTTTGTCCCGGCATCGCGCCGTCGAGGAGGTTCGACTGCCCGCTGACGATGGTGTGACGCTGCATGGTTGGTTTCTCGGCTCCGGCCGCGCGCAAGGCTCCCGTGCACCGCTGCTGGTCTACTACGGCGGCAATGCCGAGGAAGTCTCCTGGCTGCTGGGGGAAGCAGGGCGATTTGCCGGCTATTCGCTGCTGTTGGTGAATTACCGCGGCTACGGCGGCAGCGGCGGCAAGCCCGGCGAATCAGTCTTGTACGCGGATGCATTGCGGATCTTCGATTATGCGGCGTCGCGCGCCGATGTCGACGCGACCCGCATGGTGATCATGGGGCGCAGCCTGGGCAGCGCGATGGCGGTGCATGTGGCCGCGCGCCGCGCCGCGCGGGCGGTGGTGCTGGTGTCGCCTTATGACAGCATGGTGGCACTGGGCCGGCGCCATCATCCGTATCTGCCGGTATCGATGCTGCTGCGGCATCGCTTCGAGGCGCTCGCCGATGCGCCGCGTGCCAATGCGCCGCTGCTGGCGCTGGTCGCCTCGCGCGACAGCATCGTGCCGGTGGAGCACTCGCGCCGCCTGGTCGGCGCCTGGGGCGGCCCGAGTGCCTGGCGGGTGATCGAGGGCGCCGATCACAACGACATTTCGGATTCACCGGCCTACTGGCAGGCGATCGCGGCGTTTCTCGCCCAGTTGCGCGAGTAATCTGGGGACGTACCACGGTTGTTTGAGCAAACAACCGTGGTACGTCCCCGGTTTAATTAACTGCCGCTTTAATCGAATTTCACCCCCGCAGCTCGCGCGGCACGGATCGAGCGGCCGGCGCTTTCGAACGCGGCCTTGATCACCGCCGCGAATTCTTCCGGGGTATTGCCGACGACGTTGACGCCGGTCTCGTCAAACTTGGCGCGCACATCGGGGGTGCGCAAGGCCTTCACGGCCGCGGCATTGAGGCGCTGCACGATGGACTGTGACGTCGCCGCGGGTGCCCAGAAGCCGATGAAACCGGGTGCGGTCTCGAATCCGGGGAACACCTCGTTGAGATTGGCCGCGGGCGGATAATTGGCCGGTGCCTTGCCGCCATGCACCGCGATCAGGCGTGCTTTGCCGGCCAGGACCAGTTGCCGCACCACACCGACAGTGGCGAACCCCAGGTCCACCTGTTGCCCGGCCACGGCCTGCAGCAGCGGGCCGAAACCGCCGTAGGGAACGTGCACCAGGTCCACGCCGGCGATGCGTTTGAAGGTTTCGCCATCGACGTGCTGCGCCGCGCCGATGCCGGTGCCGCCGTAGGAGAGCTTGCCCGGGTTGGCCTTGGCGAAATCAATCAGCTCCTTGAGGTTGTTCAGCGGCAGCGAGGTCTTCGCGACGATCACCTGCGGCGCGTCGTAGATCATGGTTACCGGCGTAAAGTCCTTGCGCGTGTCGAACGGCGCCTTGGGATTGATGAGGGTGCCGGTGACCAGGCTCCCCGCGGCGGTGGCAAGCAGCGTGTAGCCATCGGGCGCGGCGCGCGCGACCATTTCCGCGCCGATGAAACCGGAGGCGCCGGGGCGAGTCTCGATGATCAGCGGCTGCCCGAGGTCTTCCGCCATGACCTGCTGCAACAAGCGCACACTGACATCGATCGCCCCGGGCGGCCAGGGGACGATCACGCGCACCGGTTTGGCGGGAAAGGCCTGCGTGAAAGCGGTGATTGGCGCGCACAGACAGGCCGCGGCGACAAGGCGAAGAAAGTATTTTTTCATGAATCCCCCAGAGTCCGGTGCCGCCGCCCGGACGCCCTCGCGGAGCCGGGTCAAGCGATGCTATATCAGTATAGATAATACAATAGGCCGCTTAACGGCGCCATTGCTGGTTTCTTATTCTATATTTACGCCAATTATGCGCAATTCTGCGGCATGCCATTCAGGCGACCGGTTCCTTCTTCGGCGCCAGCCGTGAGCGTCCCTCCTGCGCGGCGCTGGGCACTTTGTCCGGCGCAGGCACGCCATCCAGTCCGACCGAACCCGGCCAGGGGACATCGGTGATGTCGAACACAATGTCGTCCGGTCCCTGGTATTTGATTTCGTATTGCGCGCCGGCGGGGATGTCGGCCTCGCCGACGATCAGCGGCGTTCCCTGTGCATCGAGTTTCTTCGCCCACGCCGCGACATCGTCGACCACCACACCCAGGTGATGAAAACCTTCGTAATCCAGGCCCTTGTTGAGCTGGTCGGTGGCGAATTTGAGGATGGTGATATTGATGGAGCCATCCGAGAGGATCACGCCGCTGGGATTGGCTTTATCCTTGCCGCCGCGGCTGATTTCACGCCAGCCAAAAGTATTTTTGTAGAACTCGGCGGATTTGACCGGGTCCTGGCTGGAAATGGCGATATGACGGATCTTGTTCATGGTTTCGCTTCCCCCTCAGAAGTGCGAGCCTATAGGACCGCGCGGCCAAAAGCTTGCCGCGCTGCTTCCAACAGCCGGCGCGAGATTTTTGCGACGGCGGTCTCGTCTAGGATACTACCGCCATGAATTGCCGTGGCGGGCTGGTGACAGCGGCAGCCCGGCATAAAAATTCCGAAGCATGGCTGGCTCCCTGGCTTCGCGGGTCCTATTCCTGCTTGATGCCCGCGGCCTTCACGCCCTTGCGGTTGATCTCCACCGCGCGCAGGACCATCGCACTGAACTGCTCGGGCGAGGAACTCAGCGGAATCAGGCCGACATTGGCGAGTCGCTCCACCGAGTCGGGCGCGTTGAATGCCGCGACGATCTCCGCGTTCAATCGCTGCACCAGCGGCCTTTGCATTCGCGCCGGGGCATAAACGCCGGTCCAGTCGGCGGGCCGCTCGAAATTGGAATAGAACTCGGTGACCGAGGGCACATTCGGCCATTTCGGATCGCGGTCGTTGTCGAGCACGGCAATCAGCTTCGCCTTGCCGGCATTTACCGCGGGCAGCGCGGATCCGTTGCTGATGATCGCCATGGGAATGTCACCGGACACCAGGCCGCGCATCACGTCCGCGCCGCCTTTATAGGGGATATGAACGATGTTGACGCCCGCCGCATCGCTGATCATCGCGCCGGAGAGGTGAAAGCTCGAGGCGAGATTGGGCGTGCCGTAGGAAAGCTTGCCCGGATGGTTTTTCGCGTAGTCGATGAGTTCGCGGAAATTGGCGACCGCCAGCGAGGGGTGCACGACGATGTAGCCGCGCGAGCGTCCGGTGGCGGCGATCGGCGTGAAATCCCTGATCGGGTCGTAGGGCAGGCTGGGCGCGGTGAACTGCAGCATGGTGTTGGTGGCGGAGGTGGTGAGCATCAGCGTGTAGCCGTCGGGCGCGGCGCGCGCGACGATTTCCGCGCCGATAACGCCGTTTCCGCCGGGGCGGTTCTCGACGATGACGGGCTGGCCGACCGAGGCGCCAAGCTTCGGTTGCAGCACGCGCGACATGATGTCGGTGGTGCCGCCGGCCGGATAGGGCACGATCAGGCGGATGGGTTTTTGCGGCCAAGTCTGTGCCTGCAATGGCGCAGATAGCGCCATGCCGGTGAGCAGCGCCGCAAGCAACAGGAGAATACTGTGCAGTTTCATTTGTGGCTTTTCCTTATTCGGCGGTTGCGCCGATGGCACGGATAACCTTACCCCAGCGTTCGCGCTCCTGCTTCATGAACTGGGCCATTTCCGCGGGGCTGCTATCGCCGGCCTCGAAGCTCAAATCAGTCAGCCGTTTTGCAACCTCAGGCTGCCGGGTGATTTCGGCGATGGCCGATGAAAGCCGGTTGACCACCGCCGCGGACATGCCCGGCGGCCCGACCAGGCCGGCCCAGAAGATGGAGCTGAATCCCGGCACCTGTTCCTTCACCGTAGGAATATCGGGCAGCAGCGAATTGCGCTTGTCACTGGCCACGCCGAGCGCGCGCAACTTGCCGGAGCGGACATGGGGAAGTATTGCACCGAGATCCATGAACATCATGTCCACCTGACCGCCGGTCAGATCCGCAAGCGCGGGTCCGGCACCCTTGTAGGGGACGTGGACGGCCTTGACCCCGGCCATGGCATTGAACATTTCCGCCGCGAGGTGCAGCGAACTGCCGCTGCCCGCGGAGCTGTAATTCAGCCTGCCGGGATTGCCCTTGAGCAACGCGATCAACTGCGCAAGGTCGCCGGCCTTTACTTTCGGGTGAACCACCAGCACCTGCGGCGCGGTGGCGAATATGGCGACGGGAACGAACAGGTCGGGGTCGTAGGCAAGCCTGGCGTAGAGGCTCTTGTTGATGACCAGCGGACCCGGCGGCGCCGAGAGCAGGGTGTAGCCATCGGGCGCAGCCTTGAAAACCGCCTCCGCGCCGATGTTGCCGCCGGCGCCGGCGCGGTTTTCGATAAACGCCGTCTGGCCCCATTTCCCCGACAACTTTCCCGCGAACAGGCGCGTCACCACGTCGACGGTTCCGCCCGGGGAGGGGACGATGAGCCGCACCGGTTTTGCCGGATAGTCCTGCGCATGCAGGGCGGCGCTGACGGCAAGCGCGGCCGTCAATTGAATTCCTCTCAGTGCAATTTTATTCATGGACGTATTCCTGTGTTTCAACATGGGTCCCGCAGCGGCGCTAGAACGTCGCACCGGATTGCAGATAGTGGTCGATGATTTCCTCGCCGGTGGCAAGCCAGACCTCCGGATGCGAGGCAATGTAGCGCAAGGCCGACTCCAGTCCGTCGATGCGATGCGGCAGCCCGGTGATGTAGGGGTGCAGTGCAATCGCCATGACACGGCCGGATTGCGCGCTTTCGCGGTAAAGCACATCGAACTGCCGCCGGATCATGCCCTCGAATTCCGCCGGCGTCATGTGGTGGGAATCGACCGCTCCTTTGTCATTGACCTCGGAAGAGTAGGGAATCGAGCAGATGCGTTTGCCGCCCACGTTCATGAGATAGGGCTGATCGTCATTGACCCAGTCGGCGACGTACTTGCAGCCGAATTCTATGAGGTAATCCAGCGTGTTCCAGGTTTCCTGCAAACCGGAACCCAGCCAGCCGGCCACGGGACGCCCAGTGGCGCGCGCGATGCGCTCCAGCGCGCCATGAACTTCATCGCGTTCCTTCTCCGCTGCCATTGTGTTGAGGCGGCGCACATTGGTCTGATTGTGCCCCATGAACTCCCAGTCGAGTTTCATCGCCTCCTCGATGATTTCCGGGTGAGCATCGCAGACGTCGCTGTTGAGGGCCACCGTGCCGCGGATGCCGTGGCGTTTCAACACTTCCATGATGCGGTACACGCCGACGCGGTTGCCGTAATCCCGTATCGCCCAGGTGTGCACGTCGGGAATGATGCCGCCCGAGCTGCCCTGGCCGCTGGGCATTTTTGCGTCGAGCGCGAACACCTCGATGTTGGGAATCACCCACAGCGCCAGCTTCGCGCCGTTGGGCCAGGTGATCTTCGGCCGGCGGGTGATGGGCGTGTATGGGAAGGGACCGTAGCTGCGGGGTTCCATGTCAGACCACCTCAGGCAGGTTGGAAAGGCCGTCAAGATGGGCGATTACCTCGTCAACATGCATGACGCCGGCGTACTTGTGATGCAGATCGAACAGGCTGATCTGGTGCGACAGCAGGTGCCGGTCGAAGGTGCATTCCTCGACCACCACGGTGTCATAGCCATAGGAAACCGCGTCCACCACCGAGGCGCGCACGCAGCCCGAGGTGCTTTCACCGCAGACGATCAGGCTTTTCACGCCCAACTCATTGAGATTGGAAATGATGGGCGTGCCATGGAACACGCTGGCACGCTGCTTGGTGATGACGAGATCCCCGGGCCGCGGGGTGAATTCCTCCTTGATCACGAAGGACTGCTCGTCGAAGCTGCGACGGCGCGACTTCGCGCGCAATTTCGCGGCCAGATCGTCGGTTGAATAGATGATGGGGATGCCGGCGGCGCGCGCCGCCCTGAACAGGCGCTGCGTCGGCGCGATCGCGTTCCATGCGTACTCGCCGCAACTGCCGCGGTGCTCGCGGTGGATCTCGTGCACCGGCCGCGCGCCGCCCCGGTAGACCAGCTTGTAGAGGTCGATCGCCAGCAGCGCGGGCTTTTCGCCAATGCGGATTTCACGCTCATAGCCCCGGTAGACTTCCAGCGCTTTGGCATCGACGACATCCTTCCAGCAGTGGTCTTCGAAATCGCGAGGCACCTGGCTTCCTTTGCAGATTGACTATGGGTTTGACCAAGCCCTCGGAACCGGTTTCGGTCTCTCAGCTTTGCAGAAAGCGGATGGTCTCGGAGGCGAAGTCATCCGGATATTCCAGCATCGCCCAATGACCGCAGCGCGGAATGATGTATCCCCACGAATCGGGGATCAGTTCCAGGAATCGATAGGCATTCTCCAGCGGCACGACCAGATCGTCCTTGCCATTCACCACCAGTGTCGGCCGGGCAAGCGTCCGGATGAAGTCTTCCTCGTAGTAGAGGCCGGCCTGTTTTTTTATCCACGCCATGGTCGCCGCATAACCGTTCCGGGCGTCCGGCGTGATCGAGAGCTGGTAGCGATAGTCGATCAGGTCGTCGTCGATGGCGAAGCTCTTGTTGGCCAGCGTCCTGCAGACCTTGACCATGCCCTCGCGCGTGTAATCGTAGTTCATGATGGGCAGCAGGGCCTCGCGCACCTTGGTTTTGAGGCCGGCGCTTCCCATCAGGACCACTTTGTCGACGAGTTCCGGGCGCTTGATGGCAACGCCGATCGAGGTCGCGCCGCCCATTGAATTGCCGATGAGCTTGACTGCCTTCAGGCCGAGCGCCTCGATAAACGCGACCATGTGCAGGTTGCGCGCGTCCTGCGAGTATTCAAACCCCGAGGGGTCGGGCTTGCCGGTATTGCCGAAGCCAAGCAGATCCACCGCCAGCACGCGGAATTGCCTCGCATACGCGGGAATGCAGCGGAACCAGTTGCTCAGGCAGTCCGCGCCCGCGCCGCCGCCGTGGATGAGAATGAGGGGTGGACCGCTGCCGGCCTCCAGGTAGTGGGTGCGGATGCCGTTCGCATCGACATGGCGGCTTGAAAATTTTCCTTTGGCGCTGGCGAATTCGCCCATCTGTCCCTCCCCGATCGAAAGCTCACTTGCGCGGCGATCATTATTCCCGACAACACATGGGCAGGGATTGTTGCCCCACTCTATAATTTTGTCCACAGATTCGTTTGATAGTTCCAGACTGACAATGCAGAACTTCGTGCCGCCGGGAATCGTACCCGGGCCCAAGGGTCCCCGCGTTTTTCTCGACTACGACAAGGCGGAACTCGATTGGGCCTACGA
>MEQV01000237.1:2436-14750 GCA_001770355.1 Betaproteobacteria bacterium RIFCSPLOWO2_02_FULL_62_17 | reverse complement strand
TGGGCACCCAATCAGGCTCAGGTCGCCACACGCAACGCGCAGAAAAGCGAAGCGGCACTCGCGCGTCTAGGCCAGCCGCGGCGGATTGCATATGGACCGAAGGACATCGAACAGCTCGACATTTACACCACGCGAGCGCCTGATGCGCCGATCAATGTCTACATCCACGGCGGCGCGTGGCGCGTCGGAGACGCCAAGGCTGCTGCCTACATGGCCGAAACCTACGTCGATGCCGGCGGAATTTTTGTCTCGGTGGATTTCAACAACGTCGGCGACGTCGACGGCAACCTGGTGGTCATGGCCGACCAGGTGCGCCGCGCCGTGGCATGGGTGAAGCACAATGCCGCGAGCTTCGGCGGCGATCCGGAAAAAATCTATATCTCGGGCACCTCTTCGGGAGCGCACCTCGCAGGCGTCGCGCTCACCACCGACTGGCCGAAGGCTTTCGGTCTGCCCATGGATACCTTGAAGGGCGGCTTGTGCTGCGGCGGCATGTACGACCTGTACCCGGTGAGTTTGTCGGCGCGCGCCGGCTACGTGCGCTTTTCGCCGCAGATGATTGAAGAATTGAGTTCGCTCAAGCATCTCGACAAACTGGTCGCGCCGCTGGTGGTGGCGCATGGGACGCTGGAGACGCCCGAGTTTCAAAGGCAGAACCGCGATTTCGCCGCGGCGGTCAAGGTTGCCGGGAAGCCGGTGACATTTCTGGTGGGGCAGGGGTACAACCACTTCGAGATGTTCGAGACGCTGGGGAATCCATATGGGTTGCTGGGGAGGGCGATGCTGGGGTTGATGAAGTTGCAGACGGGTTAGGAGTCATTGGATTTGCGTGTGTGGCTCTCAAACTGCGTCTTTTCGACGCACACCAGGATCCGGAAACCGTTGATTCAACAGGATGGCGAATTCTGTGCTACGGGGGCACCACTCGATTTATTCACTACAGTGTCCGCCCCGTTGATCTGTCGGTGGCTACAGTACCGTACGAACGTATAGGTGCCAATCCTGATCGACGCAATTGAGGGATTAAGAGGGTATCCGTGTAATCTGTCAGTGGTTGGGTTCGATGTTAGGCGCTAATATTTCAGGGGGGCGACTTCTTGTTAGGGTTCGCTGGCAAGTGACATGAAGCGATTCGCGTGGTTTGTGTCGGTTCTTGCACTGTGGTTTGCGCGCCACGATTGGATTGAGCTGCGCGAGCGTTTAGCTCGCGCATACAAATGGCATGAAGATGACTACATTGAGTGCCCATCAATTCTCGCTCAGCAGCTCCTGATTTCGGGAGAGGACCACCGTTTCTTCAGCCATGGCGGAATCGATCTCGTCGCTATCGGCCGCGCCGTGTGGCGCAGGGTCGTATTTCGACGCTGTGAGGGTGCAAGCACCATTGAAATGCAGGTGGTTCGAGTGGTTAGTGGCAGATACGAGCGCACCTTTCGGCGAAAAGTCAAGGAAATGGCGCTCGCTACCTTAGTGACTCGAGTGATTCCGAAGGAGGCGCTTCCGGCCATCTACCTACGGCTCGGCTATTTCGGGTGGCGAATGAATAGTTTTGGCACGGCGTGTCGGCGGATCGGTAACCCTGTGACGCCAATCGACACGGCTCGGCTAGTGGCGCGACTGAAGTACCCGCAACCCCGCGATGTCTCAGCGCAGAGACGGGCGCAGATTGATATGCGTGCACGTCATCTCCTCCTGCTTCATGCACGCCATTGTAACGATCACACGTATTTAGGGCTTTTTACGAAGCCAGCGCATGCATCCGTTTGACATATCAGCGGTTCTCGATCCATTGACTGAGATTTATCCCTCGGCCGATGTGTTGCTGAGAGCGGCGAAGACAGGGGACCGGGATGTCCGCTACGCGATTTCTCGGTTATGGTTGTCTGAAGGGATTCCTTTTGCATTTATGACGAGACCCAGCATCTACGAAGCATTGCGGATCTGGCTTGCCCGTCGCCTCGACGTGCAGGCGAAGGAGATAACCATCATAGGCAGTGGGCGCCAGGGATACTCGCTCAGCCCTGACAAGAACGTGGGTCAAGCTTTTGGGCCGCATTCCGATCTCGACGTGACAGTCGTGTCTTCACGTATGTACCAGAGCCTGGCCGATGCCTTTTGGAGATGGGAACACGACTATACGCAACGGGTCGTGCAGCCAAGACACGTGCACGAAAGATCGCTATGGGATGAAAACCGACGCAATTGCCCTTTTGCCCTTGAGCGTGGATTCTTTGACCCTCACAAGATTCCTGCTTGGCCTCGCTATCCTGAGGCACAGACAGTCCTAGACGCGCTCTGGCGGGTTCACGAAAAACTGAAGGTGACGCCGCAGGCGCCGAATGTGCGCAAGGTCAGTCTAAGGGTCTATCGGGACTGGGACTCGTTCGTTCGACAAATGGCAATAAACCTTGAGGCTGTAGGCCGTATTACCAAGGCCGTGTGCTAAACGAGGTATGAGATCGAATCTTAGCGACGCTTTCGAGGCCACTCAAAGCGGGCGTTGACGCTGGGGTGTGCGGGGACGCACCGCGATCTCCCCATTAGGAATTCCAATATTGTGATGAAAATTGCGATGTTTGATACATTTATGAGTTCAAGCACGAAATGGCCACTCATTTTCGTTCGGATTCACCTCAGGGAGTACAAAGCGACGCCGGCACTGTGATGCTATTCAGTTCTGTGTCAATTTGAGTGTTAAGCGTCGAACTGATGGCTTGTTTGGCGTCGTCGATCGCCTTGCTCAGAACAGTCGTGGTGGAAGTGAAGCCCGACTCGAATGTAGTGAGCCGCTTTGCGAACTGACCCGCCCGTGCCGTCAGTAGATTTAGCTCGACATTCAATTTTGCCCGAGCGGCTTCATCGCTCGCAGCTGTGAGTTCTCCCTGCTTCACTTCAATGTCGCCATTGGTCTTGAAAATTGTAAGTTGGCAGGTAGAGGCATTGAGTGCAGTGATCACGGCATCGACATTGGTATTGACTTTGGTGGCGAGGGCTTTGGTGACGCCCGTGGCTGCGGTGGCCCCATTAATTTTGGTGGATAACGTGGTTTTGCCGGCTTCGAGCTTGGCCTTGAGCAAGTAATACGCCTTCGACAACGTGGCCGAATCCGCCTTGGGTGCGGCGCCGTCCACCTGTTTGTCGCCGGTTCCCGCGGTCGCCGCCTGGCTCCTGAGCAGGACAAGCAACTGGGTCTCGATCGCTTCGATCCTGCCTTTCGCGCCCACCAGGCCTTTGTCGCCGGCGACGTCGGCGGCGTGTCCGGCAGCGGTCAGTGATGCCGTCCTGGTGTCGATGTACAGTTCAAGCCCGCGCTTCTCCTGCTCAAGCTTGGCTTTCTTCCCCTCAACTCCAGACTGCGTGCCTTCCTCGAGCGCCTTTTCCAAGCCCAGCATGAACGAGCAACTGTAGTGGTAGTCGACGGCGTCACGCATCGCCAGCACTATTGGATAATCATCGATGGACTTCTTGAAACTTGACGGCAGCAGTGCCGCGGCCTTGGTGTCGCGCGTTTCACGGATTTTCTTGGTCGTCGCGGTGACCAGCATGTTCTTGTAGACGGTCTCGTTGATTAAGGAGCGTTCCGCGATTGCAAAAGTCGAGATCGCAGCGAGCGCGGACTTGGCCGAAGCGCTTCCTGCGATGGCCGCGGCGCCCGAGAACAGGGACGCAATTGAGCCGGTCATAATGTTGAAATAGGCATCGTTGCCGTAGATCGATTTGAGGTGTTGCTGGCACAAATCGTCGGAGGCAACCAGGAGAGCAGCCAACGCTGCATTGCGTTGTTGCTGGCATTTGGCCTCTTCTCCTGCGGCGGTCGGGACGTTAAAGCAGGGGGGGTCCACAATTCCTTCACTGCCATTCTTAGTGATCGCCTTTTGGAGAATCATCGCCGCGCTGTCTTTGCTCAGCGACAGCGCCTCCACGCCGTATTCCTTGGACGATTTTGACGGATCAAGAGAGCATCCCTCGAGAACCATCAACATCGCAGCCGCAACAACAAAAAAAATCCTGCCCATGACGTACTCTCCCCAGAAAGGTTTTCGCATCGAAGGATCGGAACTGCAGTCCCGCTCTTCTTGTACTTCGTGCCGGTGGCGATGGTCTGGTGCTGTTACGCCGATGGCAGTATCGAGCACGCGGAATTTTGCGATAGCGCGTGGCTGATTGCAATGGCGGTTATAGCTAAGGTGAGTCAGCGTACAACTACTTCAATCTCAAGTAATTATTGGGATGAACCTGATGGACTCCCGTGCGTGGCGGTTAATTGAAACGCCCGGAAGATTTCGGCGACGTGCCGGTTCATCGTGACTGCCGAGCTACGTTAAAGGGATCAGTGTCAGATCTTGCTTGAGTTTTAAACGCGCGCCGACAGGCGCTACCCGTCAATGCACAGGTTACTTACTTGGGGTGTTGCAACGCGTACCCAGGCGAGGAGGGTAAGGCGAAACGCCTGGACTGTTTCGATGGACTGGCAAGGAAAGAAAAAGCGAACGACGAAAAGGAAAGGACCCAAAAAGCAGATGGCCGGGTGGGCGACGTTCCAGTCGCGACGGAATCCAATTCCGGAGTGGTGTCACTCAAAGAACATTTGCTGGAATCGCACTCGGCACCCGCGAGGAGCTTGCTGGCCGAATGGAACCTGCACAAAAAAGGGGACCCCGGGTTTAGCACTCAGCCTTACAGGTCGACGTATTTGCTGTTCGCAAACAGGACCAATCGCCGCAATCAACAGCCCAGTAGTCAGGCCTCTGGTCATACGGTTACGCAACCGTTCGATTGGGATCAAGAGGAAATTAAGTTTCAGTTCAGCCTCAAGTCTGAGCTGACGTATAAAGACGGGCTAAATTTGGCAGACTTCGACAAGCTACGTCTGTGGTTTGGCTATACGCAGCAGTCGAACTGGCAGGCATACAATTTTTCCAAATCCTCGCCGTTCAGGGAAAATAATTACGAGCCCGAACTCATTCTTACGCTCGGAAGAAGGCAGCCCGAAATGAGGCGGGGGCAGGACACATCAGATGTTCAGGAGCGGGACACATCCAGCTTCAAGCTGGTCAACATTGGCTTCTCGCATCAATCCAATGGCCGTTCCAACCCCGAATCGCGCAGTTGGTGGCGGATGTACGTACAGGGCGGCTGGGAGTTTCGCAATGCGTTTTCCTTGCTTGGACGTGTCTGGTGGCGCTTTCGCGAGAAGTCGGCGAATGACGACAACCCGGATATCCGGAGCTATGTCGGGCGCGGAGACATCATGGCCAAGTGGGAGCCTGTCGAAAATCACATCGCGTCGCTGCTGTACCGCAATAGCCTAAGCTTGGGCTCGAATCGCGGATTCGCCCAGGTGGACTGGAGCTTTCCGCGCCTCGCTGACGGGGTAATGCGCCCCTACCTGCAGTACACCTCGGGATACGGCGAAAGCCTGATTGATTACAACTTCCGGCAGTGGACCCTCGGTGCAGGTGTTTCTTTCGAACTTGGAAAATAAGATCGGCAAGCCAAGCCGGGGAAAAAAGGCGTAACTTTTCGCGATTGAAAATTTGCTCCGACTCCCTTCCGACCCCATGGCTTGGGCCGGAATCCGACCACGCGCTTTTCAATCCCCGTTGACACGTGAGTCGCTTGCTGCTGGCGCAAATCGGCGCGAGATCGTGATGCGTTTCCCTGACATACGCCGCGTGCGGCGAGCACCTCCTCCACTATTGGATCGATCCAGGTTTCCATCCATACAGAATAAAGGTTGAAGCGGCTTTGTGTGCGCGGCTCATGGAAATCGTTCGCCGCGGCACTTGACGCTAATACGAATGCTCGTATAATGATGGGTCAATGAAGCGCATCCGGTTCGTTGGTTCTTCAAGGGAGGACTTATCGGCGTTTCCTGCCCCCGCCCGACACCGGGTCGGGCACGAGCTATTCATGGTGCAGGTGGGGCGCGAACCGTCGGACTGGAAACCGATGTCAGAGGTCGGAGCCGGCGCGTGCGAGATTCGTGTGCGCGACGATACCGGTGCCTTCAGGGTGATCTACGTGGCGAAGTTTGCCGAAGCCGTCTACGTGCTGCATGCCTTCCAGAAGAAAGCGCAGAAGACCGCCCAGGTGGACCTCGATCTGGCCGAGCGACGTTACCGCGAGGCCCAAGTTTTGGCGAAGGAGCTAAGTCGTGGCAAAGGTCAGTGAATCAAGCGGCAACATCTTCCTGGATCTGGGGTTTCCACCCCATGAGGCGGCGGTATTGCTGCTGCGGGCCGAGTTGGCCGAGGCGCTGCGCCAGTGGATGGAGAGCGAAGACTTCACGCAGGCTCAGGCGGCCAAGCGCCTTGGCATCGCACAGCCGCGCGTCTCCGATATCGTGCGCGGGAAGGTCGATCTGATGTCGCTGGACTACCTGGTAGGCTTATGCGCCAAGGCCGGCGTCAGCGTCGAAGTGCGGCTGGCCGCGTAAGGCGAAAGTCTTAAGGAACTGCTGATTCTGTTCGTGGCAGCTTCCTTGGCCTCGTATGCGTAATATGCAGTAGTCTTGCGCCAAGTCAAGAATACGGGCCAATGCGAATGCTTATATGCGCTGAAACACAAACCGGCTAAACCGAATTTCCTCTGGAGGAAGCAGCCATGCAAATAACCCGCCTTCTGCGCAAGATCGCCTGCGCCCTGTTGTTGCTGGCCGCCGGCAACGTCTGGGCCCAGGCGCCTTCGAAAACGATACGCTGGATCGTGCCCTTTCCCCCCGGGGGCATCACCGACGTGCTGGCGCGCCTGATCTCGGTGCAATTGCAGCCGGGCCTGGGGCAGGTCATCGTGGTCGAGAATCGCGTCGGCGCTGGTGGCATGATCGCCTCCGAGGTCGTGGCCAAAGGACCGCCCGATGGCAGCCTGCTGCTCATCGGCGGGCCGATCATTCCGACGGCGCCGTCGCTGTATAAGTCTCTGCCGTTCGATCCGCTGCGCGACCTGGCGCCGGTGGCTCAGATCGGCAGCGCGGCGAATGTGCTGGTGGTCGCGCCCAGTCATGCCGCCAAGAGCGTCAAGGATCTGGTGGAGATGGCGCGGCGCAGTCCTGGCAAGCTCAATTACGCTTCGACCGGCAATGGCTCGGTGCTGCAGTTGAGCGCTGAGATGCTGAAGCGGGATACCAAGACCTTCATCGTGCAGATTCCCTATCGCGGCTCGCCGGAGGCGGTGACCGCGGTCATCAGCGGTCAGGTCGACTTCCTGTTCGACAATATGGTGGCCTCGTTGCCGCAGATCATGGGTGGAAAGCTGAGGGCGCTGGCGGTGACTTCGCGCGAGCGCGATGCGTCGATTCCAGGCGTGCCGACCATGATCGAATCCGGATTTCCCAATTTTGTGATTTCTACCTGGAACGGCATCTTTACCACCGGCGGCACGCCTGCCGCGCAGGTGGCACGGCTGGATGCGGAGGTGCGCAAGGTGCTTGCCATGCCCGAGGTGGTGGCGACCATCAATAAGACGGGGGTGAGAGTCAACTATCTCGGATCTGCCGACCTGGCCAGAATCGTCAAGGAGGAGGCCGCTCACTGGGCGGGGGTGCTCAAATACGCGGGTGTTAAGCCGGAATAAGGCTGAGGACCGGAAGGAAGAACCCATGGCAGATATGAATCCAGGCGAGAGAATCGCCGACATCCTGGTCAAGGCAAGCGACAGCTTGGGTACGTCCATACTGGCCTATGCGGTGGCGCTTGCCGCCGTCGGTGCCATCGTGATGGCAATGCTTGAACTGCTCAAGGCGCTGCTGCGGCTGCGCTACTGGTTCCATCGATTTCAGACGGACCGGTGGGTGGGCGCAGACGCGCAACGACGCGTGGAATTCATCGCGCTGACCACCGGCGGCTATGCATCGGAGGGCGCGTTGTTCGACCAGCCCATAGAAAAACTCATGGCCCAGGTGCAGGCGGGGGCGAATATGGCCATGGATTTTCCCGACCGCTACCCGAAGTTCTACGCTTTTCTGACCAGCCAGCCGGACCTCGGGCACGCCGAAGACGCGACGCTGTGGATGAACCACGCCTCGGGGCAGCGCAAGTCCGTCAATGCCGGCGAGAAGCTCGCGGCATCGGACGAGGATCGCGAGGCGGGCAAGGCAAGGGCGCGGCTTCAGAATCTCGCCGCTCGCAAGCTCGACGCCTTCCAGACCGAAACCGAATACCGCTGGGCGCGTGCCAATCAACTCGCGTCCATCCTGATGGGCGCGGGTTTGATTTACTACATGTTGATGGATGTCTCCGAGCGCCTGGCTTTGCCTACGGCGGCTATCGTCCTGATAGCTTTGCTGGGCGGCATGGCGGCGCCGCTGGCCAAGGACACGGTGTCGGCGCTTTCGAGTTTTGGGAAGCGCTGAACCGGTGGAACTCAAGCTCAGGCTCGCCGACAGCGGCGGCAGCGTAAGGCAGCCCGATTCCCAGGACTTGGATAAACTGCTCGGCGCCAGGCGGGTTCTGTTGCTGGTGCACGGCTACAACAACAATTTTGAGTTCGCCAGCAAGACCGCCTACCCGGGGTTTGAAAACCTGCAGCGGGAAATAGCGGGCATCGGGCCCGACGGCGATTACGCCCCCGGCTGGAGAGTGTGCAAGGTGTATTGGCCCGGCGACGCGGACTTCGGCCTGGTGTCGGCGCTGTTCTATCCGTGGATCATCAAGAACGCCCCTGAGACCGGCCGGGCGCTGGCCGCCCTGTTGCACGCCGCCGCCGGCCCGGAGCGCATGGAGGTGGCCCTCGTGAGCCATTCGCTGGGCTGCCGCGTTGTTGCCGAGTTGCTAAAGGCTCTGCCGGCGGGCAGCGGCGCGAGCGTGACCCGCGTCGCCTTTTTCGCCGCGGCGCTGGGCACCGACAAGCTCGAGGACAAGCGGGCGGGCTCGCTGGGCGAAGCCTGTGACGCGAGGGTGGAGGATTCGGTGTTGAGTCTTTATTCGGGCGCTGATAGCGTGCTCGCGCTCGCCTTTCCGCTGGGCCAGACCCTGGCGCCCGGCGACGAGGGTTTCATGCCCGTGGCGCTCGGGCACGAGTTGTGGACATCGTCCGCCGTGCCCGGTGTCCTGAACCAGGCGCAAAACGCAGGCGCCGGGCATAGCTCTTATTGGGGATGGGAACAGAAAACTCGCGACGGCTGCGGCCGGCGCGCAAACGAAGCCGCGCGCGATGTGCTGAGGCTGGGCCGATTCGCGCAGCGCCTGACCCCGGACCGCCAGGTGCAGGTCCGCTCACCGGCCGAGGCACGCGAGTTGGGCAGGAGGCAGACCGGGATGGCGGATCCATGGGGTAGTTTCTAGTCATCGATGGGGCCGCTTGCGGTACGAAGTGCCCGGCGGCAACTATCTTGACCGGGGCATGCAAGGCCGAAGCCGCGACAGGTTTGCCGGATTGAACACCAAGCCGAACAGTCGCTGTAGGATATCCGTACCGGCGCGAACCACAGGAAATCTGCAATGAACACCGCAACCGACAGCCGTAATATCGCCGCGGGCGCGAAGCGCATCACCGGCGTGCTTTCGCCCGTGGTCACGCCGTTCAAGCGCGACCTTTCTCCCGACCCGGAACGCTATGCGCGCCATTGCAAATGGCTGCTCGCGCACGGCTGTTCCGGTTTGGCGGTGTTTGGGACCAACAGCGAGGCGAATTCGCTGTCGGCGGACGAGCGCATGATTCTGCTGGAGCACCTGGTGCAATCGGGCGTGCCGCCGGAAAAGCTCATGCCCGGCACCGGCATGTGCGCGCTCACCGATTCGGTGCGCCTCACGGCACACGCGGTCGGTCTGGGCTGCGGCGGCGTGCTGATGCTGCCGCCTTTCTATTACAAGGGCGTGCCCGATGAAGGCCTGTATCGCAATTTCTCGGAAGTGATCGAGCGCGTCGGCGACGCGCGCCTGCGGCTGTACCTGTATCACATCCCGCCGGTTGCGCAGGTGGGCATCTCGCTCGGGTTGATAGAGCGCCTGCTCAAGGCTTACCCGGGCACGGTCGCGGGGGCCAAGGATTCCTCCGGCGACTGGTCCAACACCAAGGCGATGCTGGATGCCTTCGCGAAACACGGGTTCGACATATTTCCGGGCAGCGAGGTGTTTCTGCTCGATGGCCTGCGCGGCGGTGGCAAGGGTTGCATCACCGCCACCGGCAACGTCAATTCGGGCGCGATCGACGCGGTTTATCGCAACTGGCAGACAGCGGAGGCCGACCGCTTGCAGGCCGCGATCACGGCCACCCGCGCTATCGTGCAGAAATACCCGATGATGGCCGCGTTGAAGGCCATCGTCGCCCATTGGGGCAAGGATGCGCAATGGGCGACGGTGCGCCCGCCGCTGGTGGAACTGACCCCGGGGCAGCGCGGTAGCCTGGCCGCAGAACTCGTTGCCGACGGCTTTGACATGCCGGGACTGGCTGGCTGAGCGCGTTTTTCGCCGCGCACCGCCTTTTAGAACTCCGCGACGGCCTCCAGCGTCTTGCCGGCCTGTTCATGCGCGCGGCGCGTGGCTGCGATATGCGCCATGACCTCCGGAGGCGACGCGATTTCCCTGGAGAACTCCGGACGCGCGGCCAGTTTCTCCATCCAGGCACCCACGCGCGGATGCAGCCGCGCTATCGGGTAGCCGCCCAGCGCCAGCCGGTTGGCGTAGATGAACCAGGCGATATCCAGTACGCTCAGTGCGTTGCCCAGCATATAAGGGTTCGTGGCGAGTCGCTGCTCGAGTTCGTCGAACGCGACGCGGAATTTGCGTGCCGAGGTCCGTGCCCTGTCATCGGTGAAGCCTTCTTTCGTGACGCGTTCCCAGAACTCGATCTGGGCCGCTTTGTCGGGATCTTTGACGCCCTGCACGGTGCCGGAGCCGTTTGCGGCATAGCTTTGCAGGGCCTCGGCCGACTTGGGCGGGCCTGGAGGATTGAACACGAAGCGAAAGCTCAAGGTACGCAGGTCAAGATGCAGATCGTCCTCGTGTCTAAGCAGCTTCGCGACTTCGTTCTCGAACCCGGCCGGAATCAGCCGCGGCGCGGGAAATACGCGCTCGAGATAGGTGATGATGTCGTTGCTTTCGATATGCACCGCGCCGTCATGCACCAGCACCGGCACCAGTCCGCGCGGATTGATGCCCAGGAACCAGGGGCGGAAGTTCTCGTTGGCGTGCAGATCAACGAGGTGCGATTGCCACTTTATCCCTTTGACATTGAGGAAGATGCGCAGCTTCTGCGAGCACGATGACCCCGTCGCGTGCAGCAGATGCACGCCCTTCCAATCGAGCACCTCGCGGGTCTTGATGTCGCTGTCGACAAGTTGAACCACATTGCCTCCTTGTTGGGGTCAGTGCTTAAACGGGGTCAGAGTCACATTAATTCGAGGTTTGCACGTCTCTGACGGTATCGCTGACGCAGATTAATGTGACTCTGACCCCGAATACCGTATACCATTTATTTGACGTCGAGCAGTTCCACATCGAATATCAGTGTCGCGTCCGGCGGAATCAGGCCATTGCCCGCGCCGCGCGCGCCGTAGGCGAGTTCGCCGGGGATGACCAGCGTGCGCTTGCCGCCCACTTTCATGCCGGCCACGCCCTGGTCCCAACCCTTGATCACGCGTCCCGCGCCGAGCGGAAATGAAAATGGTCCGCGGCCCACCGAGCTGTCGAACTGTTTGCCGCGCTGCTTTTCCGCCTTGGCGTCGCGCAGCCAGCCGGTGTAGTGAACCACGACGACCTTGCCGGCGACCGCTTCCTTGCCTTTGCCGATCACGCTATCGATCTTGACGAGGGCATCGGCAGCGAAGGCCGAGCCTGCCGCGAGTGTGAGTGAGAGGAACAAGGCGAGCAGGCGCAGGGATTTCATGATGGCTTTCGGTGTTAAGAGATGTGAAGCACACGCAGCTTGCCTCGCGGTGACGATGCCTGTCAATTCGAGACCAAGAATTTTCCGACTGACCTCGGCGCGGCGGCTGAAGCAATGCCGGCCGTGATTGCAATGGCTATCGGCTGTTTTTTTGACCCGTATCAAAATTTCTTCGGCCTATCGGCATAGTGTCGCGAAAAAAAATACGACGACTCCAGGCGGCCGAAATAGCGCGCAGGATTTCAGGGCGAGGTGAAAAAGCGCGGCGCCAATTCTTCCAGCCCGAGGGTCTTGAGGACTTCGTCGAGGCGCCGCGCCGGGCGCTCGCGCGGCAGTTGCTTCTGGCTGGCGATGATGAGTTCGTTCTTCATCGAATGTTCCCAGCCGACCAGCTCGGTCACGCTGACCTGGTAGCCGTGCGCCTCGAGTTGCAGGCAACGCAGCACGTTGGTGACCTGGCTGCCGAACTCCCGCGTATGCAGGGGATG
>MEQV01000237.1:0-2414 GCA_001770355.1 Betaproteobacteria bacterium RIFCSPLOWO2_02_FULL_62_17 | reverse complement strand
GCATTGGGCAGGGCCTGACTTTTATTTTTCCTCAGCGCCGCGGCGACTTCAGCCTGACAGCAGGGCGCCAGCACGATGAAGCGCGCATAGCGCTCCAATGCAAAGCGAATGGCATCGTCGGTGGCGGTATCGCAGGCGTGCAGCGCGGTAACGATGTCCACTCTGGCGGGCAATTGGTCCGTCGTTAGCGCCTGCGCCACCGACAGGTTCAGGAACGACATGCCTGGGAAGCCCAGCCGTTGCGCCAGCTCGCGTGACTTGCCGACCAGTTCGTCACGCACTTCGACGCCGTAAATGTGCACATCATCGCCGAATGCCCTGAAAAACAGATCGTAAAGAATAAAGCCCAGATAGGACTTGCCGGCGCCGTGGTCGACCAGTTGGACATCGGGATGATCCTTGCGGACCTCCTCGAGCAGCGGCTGGATGAAATGGCACAGGTGATTGACCTGTTTGAGCTTGCGGCGGCTGTCCTGGTTCATCCTGCCCTCGCGCGTCAGGATATGCAGCTCCTTGAGCAGCTCGATGGATTGTCCGGGTTTGACTTCATGCATGGCGTTCATTTCGTATTGATGAAGGCGAAGGACCAAGGTTTCCTCATCCCCATTCTAAATTTGGAATCGCAATCCTCCCTTCAGGCCTGCGGAAATCCTTGTTGCGTACTTTCCGGGCAAGTCGCTGTGTCTGCGGCATCGCGCGCTTGCCCAGTCACAATAGAATTTAGTAATAATATTTATTATCAATATGTTATGTGTTTTTTCTAAAGTTATTTGTAATGAACTGCGGAAATGGACATAATCGGACTCGGGTGACTGCTCAAGGGTCCACAGCTTTATGCCTAATCTGGTCCGGCTGATATTCACACTAATGCTTGGTTCGACTCTGGCGCACGCCGACTCCTATCCGATGTCGGGTTACATGGAATGCGCGCGAGCGCTGGGTGTGGCCATCAACGACAAATTTTCCGTGATTCCCGGCGAACGATCGGGGGACAAAGGACTTTTTATTTACACCGATCGGAGCGCTTATTTCCTGCCCCTGGGAGCGCCTCACATCGAGGATGTCGATGCGCAGGAGTTCTTTCTCAGGACGAACATAGCAAGCGTCGGCGACATCTTTCTGGTTTTTCGCGCAAGAAAGCCCGGCAGCAAATCCAATGTTCAGCCGGCGATTGGCTACCAGATGACGCTCCCGCCGAAAGCGGATCTGAATAACTATCGTGTCACGCCTGCCAGCGCCGCCATTGGCAGCCAGGCCAAGTATGTCCTGAGCAAAAGGCTTAAAGAAAAGATCGCGACCGTCAAGGATTTTATCGACGACAAAAACAGCTTCAGCACTCCGGGGGAGGCGAAGCTCGCGTTTGAAAAGGACCGGCTGGTTTACCTGGCCAAACTGAAGACGTGCTATCTCGAAGACGACCGCGATCTGAAACTGGCTGTTGCAGAAGAAGTGCAGAAATTGGAGACGGGATTTCCGGGTATTACCATCTGGGAAAAACACGTCGGCGGCAAGCCTCCAGCCGCCCAGACCGGCAAAACGGTCAGCGGTATTTATTGAGAATTTACCAACCACTCTCTGGAGAGGTTCGGCGAAGTTTCGTGTCTGCGCCTTCCAAATCGCCGACAAATTGGGGACAATAGAGGCCGATAAGCAGACCGCCTGCTATTGCGAATGAAAATAGCGGCTTTGCCGTTCAATCAGCCCCGCCAAGGAGAGCCATGAGTACCATAGGAAAGACCCTTTCAGCCACTTTTGACACCAGCGCCGGCCATACCATCGATGATGGCACGGACGCCGGCCGCCGCCGCTTTCTGGGCGGCGTGGGCGCAGCCGCCATTGTCTCCAGCACTTCTTTGATGCGTCCGGCCTTCGCGCAAAGCGCCAAACTCAAGGTCGGCGTGCTGCTGCCGCGCTCGGGCGTGCAGGCCTTCTTTGGCCAATCATGCCAGTTCGGTGCCGATGTGGCGCCGGCGGTGATCAAATCGCTGCTGGGCGTGGACATCGAACTGATGAACGCCGACACCGAATCCAATGTGGATACCGCGCGCAGCCGCGCCGAGCGCCTCATATCGGAAGGGGCGCAGGTGCTGGTGGGCGCGTTCGATTCCGGCGCCAGCCTTGCCATCGCCCAAGTGGCCGAGCAGAAGGGTGTTCCTTTCGTGATCAACATCGCCGCTGCGCCGCAGATCACCGATCAGGGCTACAAATTCACGTTCCGCAATTTTCCCACCAGCGTGGATCTGGTGGTCAATGGACTGGGGCTGGCACGCGACCTGTTCCTGGCGACCGGTACCGCGCCGCGCACCGCGGTGTTCATGCATGTCAACGATACCTTCGGTCAGGCCAACAGAGCAGCCATTGCGGCCATCCTGCCCAAGCTCGACTACCTGCCGTTCAAGCTGCTCGATACCATC
>MEQV01000236.1:6498-22585 GCA_001770355.1 Betaproteobacteria bacterium RIFCSPLOWO2_02_FULL_62_17 | reverse complement strand
TACTGGCGTTGCAGGCCCACAGTCTTGACGATCTTTTCCCAGAGTTCGCGCTCGCCGCGGATGAATTCGGCGATGGATTCCGGTGTGCCCGCGTTGCTGCTGGTGAATCCGAACGACAGCAGGCGCTGCTGGTACTCGGGATTGCGGACAATGGGATCGAGTTCGCGCTGCATGCGAGCAATGATGGCGGCCGGCGTTCCCGTCGGGGTCATCAGGATGCCGGTGCCGCCGGCGCGAAAGCCGGGCAGCGTTTCGGAAAAAGTCGGGATATCGTCCAGGCCCGGGAAGCGGTTCGCGGTGCCCACCGCCAGAACCTTGAGCCGGCCGCTCCTGCGGTAGGTCTCCAGCGCGGCGATCGAGCCGAACACCGCTTGCGTGCGGCCCTGTGCGGCATCCTGCAGCATCTGCGCGGGTCCTTTATACGGCACGGCAACGATGTCGATACCCGCGGTCTTGGTGAAGTACTGGCCGATGATCGGCCCGAGGCTGCCATCTGCGCCATAACTCATCTTGCCAGGCTGGGCCCTGGCCAGCGCAATCAACTCGGGCAGGTTCTTCACCGGCAGATCCGGTGGCACGGCAATGGCAATGGCGCCGCTGTCATAGACCTTGCCGACGATGGTGAAGTCCCGGTCCGGGTCGTAGGGCAGGGACTTGAACATCAGACGGTCGATGGCAATGTGGTTGAGGCCGGCGAGGAAATAGGTGTAGCCGTCGGGAGCGGCTCGTGCCGCTGCCTGCGCGGCGATCTGTCCGGCGCCCCCGGCGATGTTTTCCACAATGACGGTGCGGCCCAGGGGTTTGGTGAGGCTGTCGGCGAGCAATCGAACCACCAGGTCGGGCGCGGTGCCCAGCGCCACCGAAATGATCAGGCGCACCGGTTTCACCGGCCAGTTCTGTGCCGCTGCGGGCGCGGCATTCAGCAGTGCCAATGAGCCAAAAATTGCTAGGGTCAGTCTGGTTATCAGGCGCACCTGGTTCTCCCGGCGGTGATTTGTACTGCAGAGCGATCAAACAATTTCGATGATCGCTTTAGACGTTTTGTGCAGGCAGGGTAGAGGACCGTCCGGCCCGATCAGGTAATTGTCGGTGTTGGTCATGAACAGGCGCTCGTTCAGAATCACCGGGTGCACTGCCAGGTGCATGTTCTCCTTGACCGTCATGGTTTCGTCCTGGCGGATCAGTGGACGCTCCACCAGTTCATAGCCCTGGCCGTGGCAATGGATGCGTTTTTCCTCGTTCAGGCCATGCTCGCGCATGAAGGAATTATGCGAAGCAAAGATTTCGGCGCACGACGCGCCGGGCTTCAATTGATTCAAGGTGTGCTGCTGCGCTTCCAGGCACAAGGCCAGCGCGTCTTTCAGTTCCTGGGGAGCCGGCCCCAGGGTGATGACGCGGCAAAGTTCTGTGTAGAAACCGCCTGGGCCGTTGTTCTCGATCAAAAGCGTGAACGCATCACCCTTGTGGATGACGCGGTTCTGCTGAAATCGATAGCGGAACTGGGCAGGCCGGCCCGGCGCCGCCGCGGCGCACAGGAAAATTCCCTGCTGGCTCCCCAGCAACTGGCCGAGATATTGCGCGTAGGCGGAAACCTCGAATTCCTTCATGCCGGGACGAATGTGTTCGCGCACCTTGGCCAGGATCTGGTCCTGCATTGCGGCGCTGGCGCGGATGCAGTCCATTTCCTCGGGGCTCTTGATGGCCTTGATCTGATCGACCAACTCGCTGGCATCGACGAAGGTCGCACCACTCTGGCGGATGCCGTCGATCAGGCCGTGATAAGCACCGTCGGCGCAAAGCATTCCAATTGTTTTGAATCCATAGCGCTGAATTTCTTTGGTCACCAGCTCCGCGTCATAGCGAGCGGTGTAGGCAACAGTGGCGTTGAAGCTCGGCGTGAACACGCGCCGGCCGACGCCGCGCGCCTCGGGGTCCTTGCCCTCGGGATTGGCTTCACCGTTGAACGGGCCGACGTCGCAGATCGTCATAAGGCCGTCCGCCGGAAAAATGATGGTGCGCGGATAGCCCATCAGCGCCGGGTTGTCGGCAAACCAGCGCACGTAGCCGCCCATGAAATCCTGCGCGCCCTGCATCACCAGGGCATCGATGCCCGCGGCGTGCATGGCGGTTCGCGTGGCACTCCAGCGGCGCTCAAGCTCTGCGGTGGAGACCGGATCGCAATGGCGCACTGCGGGCGAGGGGTCTGACATGCGGATTCCTATATCGGTCGGCTTCTATATATCAGACAATCCAGCCTGCATACGTCGCGACCATTCGCGAAAGAACGCGTGTGTCGCGGTCTCGGGCTGCATCTCGAACTCTCCGCGCACCGCGGCCACGGGGCGGATTCCGAGTTCCCCGGCCAGGCCGCGCGAGCCGGCAGGGAGGGCGGCGATACCGCGTTCATGCGCCTGCAGCCACTCGCCTCCCGATGTCCGCAGGTTTTGTTGCGACTCGTTGAACATAGTGATGTCGTCGGGCGTGGCGAAGCCGCAGGGATTGATGAAGTCCTCGAACTGGCGCAAGCGTGCCGCTCTCGATTCAGGCGGCTCGCCTATGGGCGCCAGCACGTAGCTGCGCAGTTCGGTAAGGTCCACCGCAATCGGTCGGATGGTGCGCAACTGCGGCACCACGTGGTCGGCAATCTGCAGGTTGGGAAAACACACGGCATTGCGCTGCTTGAGCATCCATTCCGCTTTCAGCGAACCCACGCGTGCACGAACTGCATCGAGCAGTGGGTACAGCGAACGCTTTTCCGGCTCCAGGCAATTTATCCACACCGAGGAATGGCCGTTGCCCAGATCGAAAGTGCCGCTGTCGGCAGCGGCGCGCTTTTTCCAGTCGACCTGGCGGCCTTCCACATTGCCCTGGCCCTTGACGCGGCGCTCCTGGATCGCGACAAAGCAGCCGTGCGTTGAGGTCTCATGGTAAGGGTCGTTGCCGTTTTCCACCTGCATTTTCCAGTTGCCGCGATAGGCGTACCAGGCGCGGCCGGGAATCACCTCCATGCCCTGCGGCGCCTGTTCCATGTGCAGGTCGAGAAAGAATTTGATCTCGCCCAGATGTTCTTCCAGTTCTGGGACATTTGCCGACAAGCTTCCGAAGATCATGCCCTTGTAGCTTGCGATTCGCGCCACAGGAATGAGATCGTGACCCTCGGCATCGAAAGCCGCGGCATAACAACCGGACTTGCGATCCTTGATATCGACGTTTTTGCCCGCCGAGTCATAGGCCCAGCCGTGATACGGGCAGACGTGATAGCGGGCGTTGCCTTGTTCCATACGGCAAACGGTGGCGCCTTTGTGCCGGCAGGCATTGACGAAGCCGCCAATTTGGCCCTTCGCGTCGCGGCTGACGATAACCGGCGTGCGCCCGATGTGGCGCGTCACGAAATCATGCGTATTGCGGATCTCCGATTCAAGCGCCAGGTAATTCCAGCAGCGCTCGAAGATGGACTTCATCTCCAGTTCGAACAGTACCGGGTCGGTATAGACGTCGCGATGCACGCGGAACACGCCGTCGGCGGGGCGATCGTCGATATAGAGCTTCACATGGCGCGGGTCCATGCGGGGAATTGTAGCGCGGCTCTCTCGAATTCCCAGCACGTGCCGCAGCGTGTCAGCCGATCAGATGGTCACGCGTTACAGTCCAAAGAGCCTTCCATCCGACGGGACTTTTTTGATGATCTTGGGGGATAAATTGAAAACCTGGAATACCGTGCCTCGTCCTCCCGGAATAAGAACCCCATGAAGCCGTCACCGTTTCCGCTTGAACGCATCGAGAACCGGATACTGCTCGTGCGCGGCCAGAAAGTCCTGCTCGACGCCGACCTTGCCGCGCTCTACGGGGTGACCACCAAACGATTCAATGAGCAGGTGCGCCGCAACGTCGATCGATTCCCGGCAGATTTCATGTTTCAGATCACCAATCAAGAACTTGCCATCTTGAGGTCGCAAATTGCGACCTCAAGTTCAGATCCTCACCGCGATACCTGGGGCGGGCGTCGCTATCTCCCACAGGCCTTCACCGAGCACGGCGCCATCATGGCCGCGACCCTCTTGAACAGCCCCCGCGCCACCGAAGTCTCCGTGTACGTGGTGCGCGCCTTCGTGCGCCTGCGTGAATTGCTGGCCTCCAACAAACAACTCGCCCGCCGCCTCGATCAGCATGAAAAGAAACTCGCCACCCACGACCAAGCCATCTCAGGCCTGGTCAACACCATCCGCGAGCTTATGGCCCCGCCCGAGCCACCCAGGAAGCGCCGCATCGGGTTCGTGCAGGACGATTAGCTGCGCCCATCCTCACCGGCCGCAAAATCGCCACGCCCGCGCGAAGCTGGCATGGTCTGAAATCTGCCGCTTGGATTCGCGCGGATCGCCTTGCACGCCTGAATCGTCTGGCATAATTTGTAAAATTGTATCGGCAAGGTCTATATTTGGCGTACATTGTCTGCCTATTTAAATATTAAAAGTGAGATATCTAGTAGGAATGTAGCGACGCTTTCGAGGTCTTCGTCGAGGCCTATCCAAGCACCGACGAAAGGGTGCAGGCCATTGAGGTCCTGGTCATTGCAAGGTTCCCGCCGACTATCAGGCGGCAATGAATTGCCACCTCATTCACGCAGCCTTTACTTAAATTTCTTGGTCTTGGCGACTTCGTCTCTGACCCGAATCTTCGCTAACGCGACTTTGTATCCATAGCCTTGGTCATCTGAAATATCGAATGTCCGCAAGCCCCGCAGATTCTTAATCGCGACGGAAGGTTTTTCCACAAAGTTGCCCTGATGCACCCGCTCGGGGATTTGATCAATTCTTTCAGCAAGGTCATTGTTAGTTATTCCCTTGTATTACAACGGGTTGTGCGCCATGTTAGTTCTTTGTACCTATTCGGCAGACGTGTTAAAAAAATACAAAAAAACGAACATATCCTCAGCCATGCGGCAAATGTGTCGCCATTTCGAGTTCATCGGGTCAGCAGCGTGCCAAGTCGTGTCAAGTGACTTGACGCTTCCCGTCGAGATATAGGAAATAATCCCATCTAACAATAATATTTGCTGTACAGTAAATATATAATTTATTGATAATATTTGTTATAATTTAAATATTCACTGCAAATTAAATAACGGCTTTAAGATGACCTTTGACCCGCAATTAACCGAGCAACGGCTGATCAACCAGTTCCTGAATGCACTTCGGGAGCTGCCAGACGTTCATCCCCAGGTGAAGCCCTCGGAGAACGCCGGCTTGTCTGGCGACACAGGACGCGATGCCGGCATCGATGTCGAGATTGCAGGCAAGGCACTTACCCTGTTCGTCGAGGTCAAGAAGTCGGTCTATCCCCGCGACGTGCGGCAGGTGCTGTGGCAGATCAGGCAATTTGGCTCAGACCGCCGACAAGCGGTGCGCGACGACGCGGTTTCGGTGCTCGTTGCTGAATCGATTTCTCCCGGTGCCAAGGACCTGTTGAGGGTGGAACGCGTTGGCTATTACGACAGTGGCGGCAGCCTCTTTGTGCCCGCTCGTGGCGCTTATCTTTACATCGACAAACCGCCACCCAAGACGTTGGAGAAAGCGGTTCGCTCCCTATTCTCAGGACGACGCGCGCAGGTGCTGCATACGTTATTGGTCCATCACCAGTACTGGTTCGGCGTCAACACGCTGGCGGAGAAAGCCATGGTGTCGCCTGCGACCGCCTCGCAGACGCTCACGGAACTGGAGCGCTTCGATTGGCTGACATCGCGTGGCCAAGGCCCAAACAAGGAACGGCGCCTCGTCGAGCCGGGGGCACTACTGAATGCGTGGGTAAAGCAACTCCCCTCGCTCCGACTGCCAGAATTGCGCCGGTACTACGTTCCCTCGATGGACGCGGAAAAATTGATTGACCGCATCGAACAGGTATGCAGCGCACATGAGGTGGAATACGCCATCACACATGAAGCCGCCGCACAGCGATATACCCCTTTTCTTTCCAGCGTCTCACAGATGCGCTGCTGGATGTTTGCGGGCCGTGCCTCCGACGCTGCCATCGGTGATCTGGATGCGCGTGTCGTCAGCGAAGGGTCCAACCTCGTGATACTCGAGGCCAAGTCGCATGGCGACTTCCTGTTTCGGGAGCGGGTCAGGGGCGCCTGGCTGGCCAGCACGATCCGGGTCTATCTCGACCTGCTGCGCGGTGAGGGACGCGGCAAGGAAATGGCCGAGCATCTACGCCATGAAAAGATCGGTTTCTGATGCCCAAGCCTGCCACGTTCGACGGATACAGCGACGATTACACGGAAGACTGCGAGCGCGTCCTGGTAACACTATTGCGCGGGTTGGGGCCGTGGAAAGAATCAGTCTATCTGGTCGGAGGGCTCACGCCGCGCTATCTGGTGCCAGCGCGGCCTCCGGTGGTCCCCGCGCATGCGGGCACGCTGGACGTGGACATCGTAATCGACTTGCAGTTCCTCACCGACACCGATGCATACCACACGCTCGAAGAGAATCTCAAGAAAATGGGCTTTGAGCGCGCCGAGAACGACCAGAAACAGAAGCTCTCGTGGCGCTGGCAAACCCGTACCGAGCACGGCGCAATGATGATCCTCGAACTGCTCGCCGACGCGCCGGATATTGCAGGTGGAAAGGTTCAGCCGCTGCCGACGGAGCGCGCGATCTCCGCGCTCAACATTCCGCATTCGTCGATCGTCTTCGATCTCCACCAGATCGCGGAGATCCAGGCCGAGCTGCTGGGCGAGAACGGCGTGGCGACCGAGAAGGTACGGCATGCCAATCTGGTGAGCTTCACCTGCCTGAAGTCATTCGCGTTCGATCAGCGGAACGAACGCAAGGACGCGCATGACCTGATCTATTGTATTGAGCACGCGCCGGAAGGCTTGGACGCGGTTGCGGACGCTTTCCGCAAGGAGCGCGACGGCAAACATGGGGCCGTCATCGCATCGTCGCTGGAGATTCTGCGCAACCGTTTTGCACAGGATGGAAAGACGGAGGGATATCGCAAAGATGGCCCCGTCGCCGTCGCCAAGTTCGAAATCGGCGAAAGCGACGAAGCAGAACAACGCGAGGCGAGGGCGCTTCGCCAGCGCCAGGCGAGCGATCTGATCGATCAACTCCTGGCGCGCATTGGGCATAGGCCATGAACTTTAATCAGAACGCCTAGCCAAGCTCGATGATTTCCTTGGGCGTGCGATGCAGGCATTCGCCCGGGCCGTTCGGCCCGATGATGTAGTTGTCGATCAGTTGCACGCCGCCATGCGGATGCACGGCCAGGTGCATGTTCTCCCGGATCGACATCGATTCATCGTGACGGATGAGCGGGCGCTCGACCATTTCGTAGCCCTGGCCGTGGGAAAGAATGCGTTTTTCCTCTTGCCCGCCCCGGGCCATGATGGTTTCGTTGTGGATCCTGAATATCTCGCGGCATGAGGCGCCGGGTTTTAGCAGGCCGAGATCGAACTCCTGCGTGGCGCGGTTTCTTGCCAGCATGTCTTTCAATTCCTGCGGTACCTTGCCCATTACCAGGGTGCGGCCCAGTTCGGTGAAAAAGCCGCCGGGGCCGTTGAATTCGAGCAGGATCATCAACACGTCGCCTTTGCAGATTTCGCGGCTCTGCTGGTAGCGGTTCATCGGCGGCCCGGGGAGCTTGGGCGCCGAGGAGCAGAAAAATAGGCCCTGCGCGCTGCCTTCCATGTTTGCCAGGTACTGCGCGTAGGCGGAGACTTCGAATTCCTTCATGCCGGGGCGGATGTACGCGCACAGCTTTGCCATGAGCGCGTCCTGCATGGCGGCGGTGCGGCGCAGGCAATCGATTTCCTCGGGACTCTTGACGGCCTTGATTTCATCGACGAGGTCGGTGGCATCGACCAGGGCGATGCCCTTCAGCAGTTCCTGCAGTCCTGCCGCGAAGCCGTGATACATGCCGTTGGCGCAGACCATGCCCACGGTGCGGTATCCGGCTTTTCTGATCTCCTGTGCGATCAGTTCGGCGTCGTAGCGGCCGGTAAAGTCGACCGCGCCGTTGAAACTCGGCGCAAACATGCGTTTTCCCACGCCGCGCTGGTCGGGATCGTTGCCATCAAGTGTGATGGTCTTGCCGAAATCGCCGACATCGCAGGCGGTCATCAGGCCCTCGAGCGGAAAGATGACCGAACGCGGATAGGCATTGGTCGCCGGCTGGTCGGTGAACCAGCGTGAATAGCCGCCCATGCAGTCCTCGGCGCTTTGCACCACGATGGCGTCGATGCCGGCAGAACGCATTCGCGTGCGCGTAGCCGCCCAGCGACGCTCAAGCTCGGTCGTGGAGATCGGGTCGCGCATGCGCGAGGGCGGCGGGGTCATGGATTTGGGTACGGCGGACATGGCGGCTCCCGGAATTTGGCGTGGCTCGGCTTCAGGACTGTTAATGCAAGCTCTATGAATAGGCCTTGCGACCCTCGACGCCGGCTTTCATCAATCGCACCCACTCCCGGAACGGCGCATGCAGCCCGGCTTCGTTCTGCATTTCCAAAAGACCCTTCAGGCTGTGCTCGGGTTTCAGTCCCAGCGCCTGCGCGGTTTGGTCCGCGCCCGATTGCAACGCCGTCATGCCGCGTTCATAGCCCTGCAACCAGGGCAGCTCGGGGATGGCGCAACCCCTCTGCATTTCGCCAAAAACCGCCACGTCGTCCGGTGTCGCGAGGCCGCCGGGGTTGATGAAATCCTCGAATTGGCGTATGCGCCAGGCGCGCAGTTCCGGTGCCTCGCCGACTGGAGCGAGCAGCAGGTTGCACAATTCCGTCCGGTCCACGGAAATCGGACGGATCAGGCGCAGGAAAGGCGTGATCTGGTCGGCCATCTGCAGATTGGGAAAGCACACGACATTTCGCTGCTTCAGCATCCATTGCGCTTTTTCCTTGCCGACGCGCGCTTCGATTTCCGTTAGAACCGGGTAGATCGGGCGCTTTTCCACTTCCGCCAGGTTGATCCAAACCGTGGTGTGACCGTAAGGGAAGTCGTAGGTGCCGGATTCCTGGTTCAGGCGCTTTTTCCAGTCGTAGGTGCGCGCCTGGGTGTTGCCGGTGCCCTCCATGCGGCGGCGCTGTACCTCGGCGAAACTCGCATGCGTGGAACTGAAGTGGTAGGCGTCCTGGCCGTTTTCCATCTGAAACTTCCAGTTGCCGCGGTAGACGTAGGTGCAGCGGCCGGGGATGATTTCCATACCCTGCGGGCCTTGCTCCATCCACATATCGATGAAGTACCTGGCGTCGCCGAAAAAATCCTCCAGTGCGGGCACGTCGGCGCAAAGGCTGCCGAAGATCATGCCCTTGTAACTCTGCACGCGCGCGATCGGCAGCAGGTCGTGGTTTTCGGCGTCGAATGCCGGGGCGTAGCAGCCCGACTTGCGGTCCTTGATGTCGACATTCTTGCCGGACGCGTCATAGGCCCAGCCGTGGTACGGGCAGACGTGATAACGCGAATTGCCGCGTTCGAAGCGGGCTACCGTGGCGCCCTTGTGGCGGCAGGCGTTGATGAAGGCGCCAATTTTTCCGTTAGCCGCGCGGGTAACGAGGACCGGGGTGCGCCCGATGCGGGTGGTAACGAAATCGTTGGGTCTGGCAATCTCGGATTCCAGGGTCAGAAAAATCCAGGTGCGCTCGAAAATGTACTTCATTTCGAGTTCGAACAGTTCCGGGTCGCTGTAGACGGCAGGATGCACACGGAAAACTCGATCCTCCGGCCTGTCATCCACATAGAGTCCGACGTTCATCTGATCCATAGGCGTTCCTGATGGGATGGATGTGCGAGCTTGCTTGGGGCAGGCGCGGGACGGCTCTGCATTACGCCGCCTGCTTTTCCTTGTGCCGCATTTTGTTCCGGATCTCCGAGCGCAATTGCTCCGTGGCGGCAAGGTCCAGGGCAAGAGTGCCGGGATCCACCACGACCGCATAGTCGCGCCTCGCGGCCTCCACCGAGACATAACCCTGGACCACGTCATCGTGCACTTTTCGCGCGGGACGCTTCAGCGGCGAACCATATCCGCCGCCGCCGCCGCCGCGAACCATGACTTTGTCGTTGAGCCGCAGCAGTTGCGAGGGCACCTTGGCGTTGGGCAGCTTGTCGTGGCGCACGCCGCCAATTTCCAGTTCAACTTTGTTGGCCAGGCCATCGAGGCCGCCGGCCAGGCCCCAAGGCGCGCAATGCGCGCGGTCGATGGTCGAATTGATGGTGAGGTCCTGCAGCGAGCGCACCGACCGCTCCGCGCCGATGCCGCCGCGAAACTCGCCGGCACCCCCTGAGTCCGGCACGAGCCGGAAGAAATCCATCATCAACGGGTACTTGGCTTCGACCATTTCCACCGGGCTGGTGTGGGTGTCGCCATCGTTCATGGCCACCGTCGCGCACATGCCGTCTTCGGTCATTTTCGCGCCCCAGCCGCCGCCGGTGTGGCCGACCGTGCCGATAAAGAAGCGGCCGTCCTTGTGGGAAATGCCGGTGCAAGCGCACAGGATCAGGCAGGCGTGGTGGCCGGCGATGACCCGGTCCGGGATGGCCGGCGCCAGCGCCTTGAACACCGTATCTACCACGGTCATCGGGTAGGTCATCCAAAGACGCATCGGCGCCGGGCGGATGGCGCTGATGAAGCGTCCCGGCGGAACCACCACCTTCAGCGGGCGGAAGCTGCCCTCATTGATGGGATAGTCGGTGGGCGAAGTCAGGCATTTGAACGCCACCTGTGCGCAGGCCACGCCAGTCGAGGGCCCGGAGTTGTAGAAGCCGCGCACCTGGTTGCCCACTTCGGTCAGATCGATGGTCATTTCACCGTTCTTGACGATCACCTTCACCTTGACCGGAATGCGCTTGCCGATATCGATGCCGTCGTCGTCCATGAAGGACTCGGCTTCGTAGGTGCCATCGGCGATCGAACGCATGCGCGCGCGCGCCGCGCGCTCCGACTGGTTGAGGATTTCATCGATGGCATCAAGAACGGAAACGCGCCCATAGCGGCCGATCAGTTCCAGGAAACGCCGCTCGCCGGTCAGCACTGCGGTGATCTGCGCGCGCAGATCACCCTGGGCGCGCTCGGGGATGCGCACGTTCATCATGATCACATCCACCAGGTCCTGATTGAGCTTGCCCTGGCTCTGCAATTTCATGATCGGGATCTGCAGTCCCTCGGAATAAATATCAGTGGTGAATCCGTTGAGCACCCCGCCGATGTTGATCCAGTGCGCCATGCAGCAGGCAAAGCCCGCCAGGTGACCTTCGTGAAACAGGGGCATGGTCAGCGTGACGTGATTGAGGTGGCTGCCGGTGAGATAGGCGTCATTGGTGATGAGAATGTCGCCGGGCTTCATGTTTTCGTAACCGAAATGCGCGATCTTGGCCTTGATGGTCTCGGCCATGCCGCGGATGAACATCGGCAGACCCAATCCGATGGAAACGGTTTCGCCTTTCGGGGTAAACAGGCCAACGGTGAAATCGAGCGCCTCGGAGATGATTACGTTATAGGCGGTGCGCATGAGGTTGGTCTTCATGTCGCCGGTGACCGCCATGACGCCGTTACGCACGATCTCGGTGAGAATCGGGTCGGCGCGCCGTTTTTGACCTTTCTGGGACTTCTTCACTTTGATCCTCTGGTATTGCAGTGCCGCGGTCTCCCGCAGTTCGCGGTGCGAAGATTGTAATAGGTGGAAAGCGCTTGCGCTCGCCGAATTGGATGGCGCTGGTGGATTTGGACGGCGCTCGCCGTGCTGCGAAAAGCTTGCTACATTGCGGCAGGGTTTTTGCATTGCTTCGATCCTATTTTCTTTGTGCAGTCCAATCCGCGTCGAACCATGGCATTGTCAGACCAAGAGCAGGCATCATTGATCGAATCCCTGTTGCGAATGGGGTTGATTGGCAAGAACGAACAGCCGCGTTTGCAGCCCCTCACGGGCGGGGTCTCGTCGATGATCGTGCTGGCGCAAACGCAGAAGGGGCTGGTATGCGTCAAACGGGCGCTGGCCAAACTCAAGGTGGTGGCGGACTGGCAGGCGCCGGTAGAGCGCAGCAATGCGGAAGTGGCGTGGATACGAGTCGCCCAGCGCATCGTGCCGCAGTCGGTACCGGAGATTCTCGGCCATGACCAGCAGGGCCTCACCTTTGCCATGCGTTATCTGGATGGCGACGAATTTCCGGTCTGGAAGGCACGCTTGCGGGACGGCAAGGTGGATGCCGGCACCGCGCGCTCGGTGGCGCGGATTCTCGCTGCGATTCATAACCATGCCTCGGATCGGGCAGAGTTGGCGCGGGAATTCGCCAATGATGAAGCGTTTTCCGCGCTCCGGCTGGACGCGTATTTCGCGGAAAGCGCACGCAGGAATCCCGATTGCCAATCCGTGATCTCGCGAATTATCGAAGCGACACGATCGACGCGGCGGGCCCTGATTCATGGCGATGTCAGTCCCAAGAACATCCTGGAAGGCAAAGACCGGGTCATCCTGCTGGACGCCGAAACCGCAACCTGGGGTGACCCGGCTTTCGACCTCGCTTTTTGCCTGAATCACCTGTTGCTGAAGTGCGTGTGGCGGCCGGCGTCGATGCTTGAGTTTCTAGCCTGCTACCGCGCGCTGCACCAGGAGTACCTGAGCGCGATTCATTTCGAAGCGGCGGACGCGCTTGAGAGGCGCGCCTGCGCATTGCTGGCAGCGTTGCTATTGGCTCGCGTGGATGGCAAATCTCCGGTGGAGTACATCACCGCCGAGGCGGAGCGATCGACGGTGCGGCAGTTTGCGAAATCGCAACTGCGCTTGCGTCCCGAGCGCCTGGCAGAAATAGGCGATGCCTGGCATGCCTGCTGGAGCCCGCAAAAGCATTGAAGCTTCTTTGGCGCACGCCCAACTGCTAAACTCTGCGGTGTCAGGCGCCTGCGTACGAGCACTTTAGTTACAAATCGCGGCTGCTTATTGATGAATGCCTTTTGAGATTCGAGAAATGGCAATGAACACCAGTCAAATCGGGGATTCCGATGGAAGTCGGAAAGGGGGCGAGCAGTGAAAGCACGTGGCGAACGATTGGCATGTTCTTTGAAAAGTCTTGATGGTTGCATGGGCGCGTTTTCGGTCTATCCAGGGGAGGCACCCAAATCGGTCGCGAAGGTCGAGGAAATCGTCTGGAACAATCCACCGCAAAAGGATGTTTCCGAGGGCGCCTTTTCCGTGATCGGGGAAATGGGCATGACCGGGCGCGTCCTGGTTCTGAATACCTACCAATGGCGCGCGCTCACGCAGGCGAAGCTCGAATCGCACTTTTACGCGGCCATATTGTGGGGTTTGAACCCCATGAAGGTGGTCGAAGACGCGCAAATGATCGCCAAACGCGGCGCTTGAGCCAGGCGGCGCGGCGGGCATGTCCGCGCCGGATTCGGCAATCCAATTCATGGTCCCGCATCGGCGGCTGCCGTTGTATCGGGCTGCGCACGCGGTACGAGGGGAGTATTATCCTGCCCGATCGCACAATAGCTGGTGGACTTCAGGAGCATGGCTACAAAATCTAGGGGTTACAGCGCCGAAGACATTGAGATTCTGGAGGATCTTTCCCCCATCCTGCACCGGCCGGGCATGTATACCGACCCGGCCAATCCCAATCACGCGCTGGTCGAAGTCATTGACAATGCCTCGGACGAAGGACTGGCCGGTTTCGCGAAGTCGATATCGGTAGTGCTGCACGGGGATGGCTCGGCAACCGTCGAGGACGACGGTCGCGGCATCCCGGTGGATATCCATTCCAAGAAGAAAGTACCGGCGGTCCAGGTCATTTTTACCACCCTGCATTCGGGCGGCAAATTTCGCAAGACCGATAAGGATGCGGTGTACCGCATAGCCGGCGGCCTGCACGGGGTCGGCATCTGCGTGACCAATGCCTTGTCTACCCGTCTTGAAGTGGAAGTCACGCGCGATGGCGCTGTGCACTGTCTGGTGTTCGCGGACAACGGCAAGGTCAAGGAGCCGTTGAAGAAACTGCGCGCCGCCGGCCCGCGGGAGTCCGGCACCCGCATACGTTTCTGGCCGGATCCGAAGTATTTCGATACGCCAAAAATCATTCCTCAGGACATTGCCTTGCTGCTGCGCGCGAAGGCCATGCTTCTGCCCGGGGTGCGCTTCTCCCTGGGCGTGGAGAAGGCCGGCAAGATCGAGACCACCACCTGGCATTTTCCGGAAGGCATCAAGGGATACTTTGCCAGCGCGATCGCCGGCAATGAGCCGGTGGCGGAGACTTTCTTCGGTGAGCGCTATGTCGCTGCGCAATCGGAATCGGATAATTTTGCCGAAGGCGAGGGCGCGCTCTGGGCGGTTGCCTGGACCGCGGAGAACGAAGTGGTCGCGGAAGCCTACGTCAACATGATCCCGACGCGCCACGGCGGCACACATGTCTCGGGTCTGCGCGAAGGGGTCTACAACGCGATCCGCAACTTCATCGAATTGCACGCCATGAGCCAGCGCGGCTTGAAGCTGGTGCCCGAGGATGTCTGGTCGCGCGCCTCCTATGTGTTGTCTGTGAAGATGCTCGATCCGCAGTTCAAGGGGCAGGTGAAAAACGAACTGATATCCCGTGACGCGGTCAAGCTGGTGGCGCAGATGGTGCGTGATCCGTTCGAGTTGTGGCTGAATCAGCACGTCGGTGAAGGCAAACGGATTGCCGAACTTGTCATCCGCCAGGCGCTGGCGCGCACTCGCGCGGCGCAGAAAATTGAAAGGCGCAAGAGTTCCGGCGTCGCAGTGCTTCCCGGAAAGTTGACCGATTGCGCCTCGGATGATCCGGACAGGAATGAACTGTTCATCGTGGAGGGCGATTCGGCCGGCGGTTCGGCAAAACAGGCGCGCGACAAGGAATTTCAGGCGGTCCTGCCGCTCAAAGGCAAACCGAAGAATACCTGGCAGGACGATTCAGGCACTTTGTTCGCGAACAAGGAGATCGAAGCCATAGCGTTGGCCATAGGCGTCGAGCCCCACGGCGCGGAGTCGGCGGATCTCGCCGGGTTGCGCTATCGCAAGATTGTGATTCTGGCGGATGCCGACGTTGACGGCGCGCATATCCAGGTACTGTTGCTGACGCTTTTCTTCCGCCATTTTCCGAAACTGATCGATGGCGGCAACGTCTATGTGGCGCAGCCGCCGCTGTTTCGTATCGACGTGCCCTCCGCGGGCAAGGGCAAGCCGGCGCGCAAGATCTACGCGCTCGATGCCGCGGAACTCGCCGCCTTCGAGGAAAAGCTCGTTGATGAAGGTGTCAAACCCGATAGCTGGGCCGTGAGCCGGTTCAAGGGACTGGGTGAGATGAGTCCGGAGCAGCTTTGGGAAACTACGCTCAATCCCGATACACGCCGCATGCTGCCGGTCAGTCTGGGTGACAACCTGGCGGAGCCCGATCGGGACGTTTTCAACATGATGATGGCCAAGGAGAATGCCTCACAACGGCGCGAATGGATGGAGGCCTATGGCAATCTCGTTGACGCGGATATTTCATAGTTCGGCATGGGCAATCAAAAAGATCTGTTCGAAGGAATCGCGGTGGATTTGAAGGAGATCAAGCCCGCGGCTGTCGGCGCGCCAAGCGGCGCAAGCGGGGGGGGTGAACCGCCGGCGCGATTTGCCCCGATGGCGGGGGAGTACGGCGACGCGTTGCCTCTGGGGCGCTATGCATCGACCCAATATCTGCAGTATGCGATTGCGACAGTAAAGGATCGCGCCTTGCCGCGCGTGAGCGACGGCCAGAAGCCGGTGCAGGCGCGCATTCTCTACGCGATGTGGGAGATGGGCGGTCGCGCCGGCACGCCGCGCAAGAAATCGGCGCGTGTGGTCGGAGATGTCCTGGGAAAATTCCATCCGCATGGCGATGCCTCGGTTTATGCCGCGATGGTGCGGATCTCGCAGGACTTCACCATGCGCTACCCGCTGGTGGACGGCGAAGGCAATTTCGGATCGCGCGACGGCGACGAGCCGGCGGCGATGCGCTATACGGAGGCGCGCCTGACGCGCTTCGCGGAAGTGCTGCTGGGGGAACTCGATAGCGGCACGGTTGATTTCTCCCCCAATTACGATGGCAGCCTGCAGGAACCGCAGCAGCTCCCGGCG
>MEQV01000236.1:3266-6464 GCA_001770355.1 Betaproteobacteria bacterium RIFCSPLOWO2_02_FULL_62_17 | reverse complement strand
GGGGCATCGGTTATCGCCGTGGGCATGGCCACGGAAATTCCCTGCCACAACCTGAACGAAGTGGCCGCCGCGGCCATTGCCATGATCCGCGATCCGGAGATTTCGATCGCCGGCATCATGAAGTACGTCAAGGGACCGGATTTTCCGGGCGGTGCCCAGATCATCACGCCGCGCGCGGAAGTACGCGAGGCCTACGCCAGCGGCCGGGGTTCCCTGCGCGTGCGCGCGAAGTGGACCATTGAGCGGCTGGCGAGGGGGCAGTGGCAATGGGTGGTGCATGAATTGCCCCCCGGCACATCGGCCCGCAAGGTGCTCGAAGAGATCGAGTCGATCACCAACCCGCAGCCCAAAGCCGGGAAGAAATCGCTTTCACCGGAGCAGCAGCGCGAAAAGCAGCTGATGCTTTCAATGCTGGATCGCGCACGCGACGAATCCGATCGCAATCATCCGGTGAGATTGGTATTCGAGCCCAAGACTTCGCGTATCGACGAGGACGAATTCGGGCAACTGCTGCTGGCAAAGACCAGCCTGGAAACCAATGTATCAATCAATCTGGTGATGGTGGGCCTGGACGGGCGCCCGGCCGGCAAGAATCTGCGCCAGATGTTGTCCGAGTGGATCGAATTCCGGCTTACCACGGTGACCCGGCGCAGCAAATTTCGGCTCGACAAGGTGCTGGATCGAATTCACGTCCTTGAAGGCCGGATGATCGTCCTGTTGAATGTCGACAAGGTCATCAAGATCATTCGCAATGCCGATGAACCGAGGGCCGAGCTGATCAAGGCATTCAAGCTTAGCGAGCGCCAGGCTGACGACATTCTGGATATGCGCTTGCGCCAGTTGGCCAAGCTCGAGCACATCAAGGTGGAGCAGGAACTCGAGGGGCTCGCCAAGGAGAAGAAAGGTCTTGAACGGATTCTGAAGAATCGCAAGGCGCTGGAGGATCTGCTCGTTGAGGAGATCGAGGCGGACCAGAAGGCCTTCGGCGACAAGCGCCGGACGATCATCGAGGAATCCGAAAAGGCGGTGCTGGAAACGCCGGTTATCGACGAGCCCATGACCGTTATTTTCTCGCGCAATGGATGGGTGCGCGCGCGGCAGGGCTGGGAGGTTGACCCCGCCACGCTTTCCTTCAAAGAGGGCGATGCCCTGCTCAGCCTGCTTAAATGCCGCACCGTGGACCCGGTGGTATTTCTCGATTCCGCGGGCAGGGCGTATTCGTTGGTCGCGGGCGATCTGCCGCCGGCGCGTGGCGACGGGGCGCCGGCTTCGTCGTTGGTGGATGTGCAAAACAGCGCCCGCATCCTGTATGCGCTGGCTGGCAAGCCCGAGCTTCCCGTCATGGTGGCTTCAACCGGGGGATATGGTTTCCTGTGCAGGCTTGCGGACATGGTTTCCAATCGCAAGGCCGGGCGGGAGTTCATGACGCTCGAGCCAAATGAGGTGCCGGTGGCACCGGTCGTCTATGAGGAGTCCTCTGCCGCCATGGTTGCATCGATATCGGCCGGGGGCAGACTTCTGATTTTCGAAATCGGCGAGATGCGCTCGGTCGCGCGCGGCCGCGGTGTGATCATCATGGGCCTGGATGATGGAGAAGCGCTGCTGGCCGCCACCCCCATTTCGGGTAAGTCGGTGAAAGTCGCGGGCATTGGCAGGGGCGGCAAGGAAAAGATCGTCGAAATTTCGGGCGTCAAATTCGAGCATTATTTCGGCAGGCGTGCGCGCATGGGCCGGGTGCTCCCCGACAAGCTCAAGCCAACCGGATTCGCGCAGTAATCCGGCAAAGAGATGCCCGCTGGCAATAATTCCGCGAGGTCGGCTCTCCGGCCTGTGCTAGAGTGCTTTTGGCGGGCCTCCCCGCGTTGCAGCGTGGTGAATCTGGTCAGGTCCGGAAGGAAGCAGCCACAGCTACTCACTGCAAGTGCCGGGGGTCAGGCTCGCCACCCTTTTCGATCCTGGAGATTCGTCTCCAGGACCGGTGCGAGAGAGGTCCGGGGGACAACAAGGGCGCACGGCTTCAAATGCTTCCCTTAGAATGAAAGCCCATGAGCTATCAGGTCCTTGCCAGAAAATGGCGTCCACGCGATTTTGAATCCCTGGTCGGGCAGGAACATGTTGTTCGTGCGCTGACTAATGCGCTTGAGCAGCAGCGCCTGCATCACGCCTATTTATTCACCGGCACCCGTGGCGTGGGCAAGACCACGCTGGCGCGAATACTTGCGAAATCCCTCAATTGTGAAAAAGGTATTTCCGCGAAACCCTGCGGAAAATGTTCGGCCTGCACGGAAATTGACGCCGGCCGCTTCGTTGACCTGATGGAAGTGGATGCTGCCACCAACACCAAAGTCGAGGAAATGCGCCAATTGCTGGAAAACGCGGTGTATTCGCCAAGCCGCGGACGATTCAAGGTGTATGTGATCGACGAAGTGCACATGCTCTCGACTTCGGCATTCAATGCGATGCTGAAAACCCTTGAGGAGCCGCCCGATCACGTCAAGTTCATCCTTGCCACCACCGATCCCCAGAAAATTCCGGTGACCGTGTTGAGCCGTTGCCTGCAATTCAATCTGAAGCAGATGCCGGCAATCTCCATTTCTGAACACCTGGCAAAGATTCTCGATCTGGAAGGAGTCAAGGCAGAAGCGGGCGCGCTCAAGTTGATCGCCGCCTCGGCACGCGGCAGCATGCGTGATGCGTTGTCTTTGCTGGATCAGGCGATCGCCTATTCGGGCGCAGAACTCACAGAAGCCGCGGTGCGGGCAATGCTCGGAACCGTGGACGACGATTTTCTGTTCGAGATACTCGAAGCGGTCGCAAGCGCAAACGCGCAGTCGGCGCTGAAGGTAGCCGCTCGAATGGATTCGCTGTCCATATCGTTCGACTTGGCATTGCAGGATCTGGCGGCGCTGCTGCATAAGATCGCGCTGGCGCAAAGCGCGCCCCAAGCCATCCCAGACGCGGAACTCAGCAAGGCGCAAATTGTCGCGCTGGCGGGCACTTTCGATGCGGAAGAACTGCAATTGTTCTACGAGATCGCCATTCACGGCCGACAGGAGTTGCCGCTGGCACCTGATGGGTTCGCGGGTTTTACGATGGCCTTGCTGCGCATGTTCGCATTCCGGCCCGAATACAGCGGAGCCGGTGACGCGCAAAAACGCGTGCAGCCGGCACCTGTCGATTCCACGCCCACTACTCCTC
>MEQV01000236.1:0-3243 GCA_001770355.1 Betaproteobacteria bacterium RIFCSPLOWO2_02_FULL_62_17 | reverse complement strand
GCCGAAATCAAGGATTGGCCCGCGATGCTTCAATCGCTGAAGCTGGGAGGGGTGGTCAAACAACTGGCCCAGCAATGCGCGTTGGTATCGTTTTCCGGCGACGTGCTGGTGTTGCGGATTTCCTCGTCGTCCCGGCATCTCGCAGAAAAGTCATATCAGGACAAGTTGGCCGCCGCGGTCGCGGAGCAACTTGGAAGAAAAATTCGCCTGACGCTGGAGATTGGAGATACCGCGGGGGCCAGCGCGCAAGACCGCGCGGTTACGAGCATCAGCGAGGACGCATTGGTGCGCGGACTGGTCGAGCAGTTCGATGCGACCATCGTCGAATCGTCGATCAAGCCGGTGCAGTAATCTTTCATTTGAACTGCTATTAAAAAATGCGGAGCCAACAGTGATCAACAAAGGACAGATTGCGGGCCTGATGAAACAGGCTCAGCAGATGCAGGATAATATGAAACGGGTCCAGGAGCAGCTCGGCTCCATAGAGGTGGAAGGCCAATCCGGCGCGGGATTGGTAAAGGTTTTGATGACCTGCAAATATGACCTTAAGCGGGTCAACATTGATCCTAGTCTTCTGAAGGACGACAAGGAAATGCTTGAAGATCTGGTGGCCGCGGCAGTGAATGACGCCGTGCGCAAAATCGAATCTACGGTTCAGGACAAGATGGCCAGTGTGACGGCGGGTATGCCCATGCCGCCTGGAATGAAATTGTTCTGATTGGCTAATATTTCTCGGATACGCCGATCTCGCGTATTGCGGGTCGCAGTGCGCGGTGGGTGATGGTCCATGAAATCGAAACGTTCGCTGAGCTCGCTTGAAGAATTGATCGAGGCGCTGCGGTGCTTGCCGGGCGTCGGGCCAAAGGCCGCGCAGCGCATGGCGTTTCACCTGCTTCAGCGTGACCAGGAAGGCGCGCAGCGTCTGGCGGCTGCTTTGGGGCAGGCGGTGCAATCGATCCGACGCTGCGCGAGCTGCAACAGTTTCACGGAGGCGGAGTTTTGCGAGTTATGCGCCTCGTCAACGCGCGACGCCACGCAGCTTTGCGTGGTGGAGACTCCCGCGGATCTGCTCATGATGGAACAGACCCTAGCCTATAAGGGCCTTTATTTCGTATTGATGGGCCGGATATCCCCCCTGGATGGAATTGGTCCCAAGGATATTGGGCTGGAGATTCTGCAAAAGCGCGCGTTGGATGGACTGGTGAAGGAAGTCATCGTCGCGACCAACTTCACAAACGAGGGCGAGGCCACCGCCCACTACATTGGAGAAGTTCTGAAAGGTCGCGGCATCAAGCTGTCGCGCATCGCTCGCGGCGTTCCCGTCGGAGGGGAACTCGAGTATGTCGATGCCGGGACGCTCGCGCAGGCGCTGGTGGAGCGCAGGCCCGTATGAAGATCAAGCCAAAACCGCTTGAGGGCGTTCGCGTCATCGAACTCGGTCAGTTGATTGCGGGTCCGTTCGCGGGAAAATTTTTTGCCGAGTTTGGCGCCGAAGTCATCAAAGTGGAACCGCCTGGAAAAGGCGATCCCCTGAGAAAGTGGCGTGGCATGCATGGCGATACATCGCTGTGGTGGTATGTGCAGAACCGTAACAAGAAATCGGTGACGCTGGACCTGCGGATAACCGCGGGTCAGGAGATCGCGCGTCGACTGATCCGCGACGCGGATATCGTGATCGAAAACTTCCGGCCGGGAACCCTGGAAAAATGGGGACTTGGCTACGCGGAATTGGCCCGCGAAAATCCTGGTTTGCTGATGCTGCGAATGTCGGGTTTCGGCCAAACCGGACCCATGCACGATCAGGCGGGCTTTGGATCGGTGGGCGAATCGATGGGCGGGTTGCGCTATGTCACCGGTTTTCCGGATCGTGCACCGGTGCGCATGAATCTTTCCATTGGTGATGCGCTTGCGGCCATGCACGGCGTGATTGGAACCTTGATGGCATTGCACCACAGGACGGTGCACGGCGGTAAAGGGCAGGTGATCGACGTTGCCCTGTTCGAGGCTGTTTTCAACATGATGGAAGGCACCTTGCCTGAGTACGACATGCTGGGCGAAATCCGCGAACGAACCGGCACGGGGCTCAGCGGGATAGTCCCTTCAAACACCTATCCCACGTCCGATGGCCAGCACGTGGTGATTGGCGCCAATGCGGACAGCATATTCAAGCGCTTGATGACACTGATCGGCCGTCAAGACCTGGCTGACGATCCTTCTCTTGCGGACAATTCCGGACGCTGCAGGCGTGTCGATGAGCTTGATGCGGTCATAGGCGAATGGACAGCGCGTCATGATGCGGATGATGCGGTCGCCAAACTCAATGCAGCGCAGGTGCCCAATGGCAAAACCTACAGCATCGCCGATATCGTGCGCGACCCTCAGTACCTTGCCCGCGACATGATTCGCCAAGTGACATTGCCTGATGGCAAGTCACTGAAGGTACCGGGAATTGTTCCCAAGCTGTCGGATACTCCGGGGGAACTCCAATGGGTCGGACCGGCGCTGGGTGAACATACGCGAGAAGTGCTCAAATCCTGCGACTACGATGACATCCAGATCGAAGCGTTTCTTGCAAGGAAAATAATTTGATAAATTCATGGAAGCAGTGCAACAAATGTTTGACAAGCCCGTGAATGTTATGCAATAATCTTTGTTCTGCTTCAAGCAGAACGGACGCGGGGTGGAGCAGTCTGGCAGCTCGTCGGGCTCATAACCCGAAGGTCATAGGTTCAAATCCTATCCCCGCAACCAACGCTCTTTAACAATTGAACAGCCGATAGGTGTGGGCGCTGGGCAACGCAAATGGTGCGCAAGCATCGTTAACTAATGCAATGACCCAAAGCTCACACTAAGTCAAGCAAGTAAGACCTTGCAATGACTTTGAGTGAGTTGTGTTCAGTGTGGTGCAAACTGCGCTGGATACGACAATCGTTTTACGATTGAGATGGATTGAACTGAAGAGTTTGATCCTGGCTCAGATTGAACGCTGGCGGCATGCTTTACACATGCAAGTCGAACGCGAAAGGGGGGCAACTCCTGAGTAGAGTGGCGAACGGGTGAGTAATACATCGGAACATATCCTGTAGTGGGGGATAACCCCGAGAAATCGGGGCTAATACCGCATACGACCTAAGGGAGAAAGCGGGGGACCCTAAGCAGAGCGCACACGCGCTATGCGCTGTGCTTAGGGCCTCGCGCTATAGGAGTGGCCGATGTCGGATTAGCTAGTTGGTGGGGTAAAGG
>MEQV01000235.1:3145-6967 GCA_001770355.1 Betaproteobacteria bacterium RIFCSPLOWO2_02_FULL_62_17 | reverse complement strand
CCACCTGCCGCAGTTGCCGCTGGAGACCATGCTGCGCGGTTCGCCTTCACCCGAAGCCTGGGCGGTGGCCGAGCACGATCGCATTCTGCTGCCCGATCGCAAGGCGCAGGCGCGCGGCGTGCGCACAGGCATGCTCAGCACCGCGGCGCTGGCGCTCGCGCCGCAGTTGCGCATCCGCGCGCGCGATGCCGCAGCCGAAACCGAAAGCCTGCTCGGCATCGCCGCCTGGGCAGCGCAGTTCACCCCATCCGTGGCGCTGGAATTTCCCGATGCGCTGTTGCTGGAAGTCTCCGCCAGCCTCAAGCTTTTCGGCGGACTGGAAAAAATAAGCGCCGCGCTGCGCGCTGGCTTGCTTGAACTGGGTTTTGCCGCGGCACTGGCTGCCGCCCCCACGGCCCGCGCCGCAGCGTGGCTGGCGCGCACCGTTTCCCCACGGCCGCCCGGCAAGCCGGCGCCGGTAACGCCGTCCATCACGACACCCGAGGCGCTGAGAACCGCCATCGCAGCGCTGCCGGTTTCACTGCTGCGCGGCAAGGCGGATCTGCCCGAGGCGCTGGTGAACCTGGGGCTCGCCACGCTGGGAGAGTTGCTGGCGCTGCCGCGCGACGGCCTCGCACGCCGTTTCGGCCAGAGTCTGCTCGACCAACTGGATCAGGCGTTCGGTGACCTGCCTGATCCGCGTATTTTCTTCGCCGTGCCGGCGCGCTTTCATGCCGGCATCGAACTGCCGGCGGAAGTCACGCAGGCCGAGGCGCTGCTGTTCGCCGGTAGGCGTCTCCTCGCGCAACTCTCGGGCTTTCTCACCGCGCGCTCAGGCGGCGTGCAGCGCTTCAGATTCAGCCTCTCGCATCGCGAAGGCCGCGGCACGGATATCGATGTCGGCCTGGTGGCGCCGGCGCGCGACGCCGATCACTTCGCGCTGCTGCTGCGCGAGCGCCTGGGCAAGCTCGCTTTGCGCGAGCCGGTGCGCTCGCTCTCGCTCCATGCCGAAGACATCCAGCCCCTGGCCGGCGCCAACCGCAGCCTGCTCCCCGATGACAAGGCTGCCGCCGCGGCCAGCGAATGGCCGCACCTGATAGAACGATTACGCGCGCGCCTGGGCACGCAGGCAGTGCACGCCATCGCCGTGGCTTCCGAACACCGCCCGGAGAACGCCAGTTGCCCGGTTGAGCACCAAGGCAAACAGAAAGGTGACAAACAACTGCGATTCTCCTTCGGCGAGCGGCCCTTCTGGCTGCTCGATGCGCCGCGTGCCCTGCCCGAAAAGAACGCCGTGCCGCAGCACAATGACGGCCCTCTCACCCTGCTCGCGGGGCCCGAGCGCATCGAATCGGGCTGGTGGGACGGCGGCGATGTGAAGCGCGATTACTTCATCGCGCGCACGCCCCGGGATGCGCTGCTCTGGGTGTACCGCGAGCGCCAGAGCGGCTGGTACCTGCATGGCATTTTCTCCTGATAAATAGTCCAGTAATTGGATTTAAAAGTATTGCTTATGCTTGTCATTCCTTGCTTTTCATTTAAAAATTAATACAATTTATCCGCAGCGGCAGCCATGCTCTCCTCCCTGCCCGCCTACGCCGAGCTGCATTGCCTGTCGAACTACAGCTTCCTGCGCGGCGCCTCGCATCCCGATGAACTGGTGCGGCGCGCCGCTGCGCTGGGCTATACGGCGCTCGCCATCACCGACGAATGCTCCTTGTCGGGCGTGGTGCGCGCGCACGTGGCGGCCAAGGCCGCGGAGTTGCCTCTCATCATCGGCACGGAGATCCGGCTTACTGAGGGCACCCTGCTCGTGCTGCTCGCCACCGACCGCGCCAGCTACGGCAATCTTTCCGAGCTGATCACCAAAGGACGCCGGCGCGCGCTGAAGGGCCGCTACACCTTGTCGCGCGAAGACCTGGCGGACGGCCTGCCCGGCTGTCTGGCGCTTCTGATCCCGGCGCTGCCGCCGAAAGACAAGGGCGCCGACCTCGCCGGCGCGCGCTGGCTCGCCGCCCATTTCCCCGGCCGCGCCTGGATCGCCGCCGAACTGCTGTGCGGCCCGGACGACAAAGGCAAACTCGCGCGGCTGCGCGCCATCGCCGCCGCGAGCGGCCTGCCGCTCACCGCGGCGGGCGACGTGCACATGCACCTGCGTTCGCGCCGCCGCCTGCAGGACACGCTCACCGCGGTGCGCGCGGGCAAGCCGGTGCGCGAATGCGGTCACGAACTCTTTCCCAATGCCGAACGCCATCTGCGCCAGCGCGTGCGCCTCGCCAGCCTCTATCCGCCCGAGTTGCTGGAAGAGTCCGTGCGCATTGCCGCGCGCTGCCAGTTTTCTCTCGACAGCCTGCGCTATGAATATCCCGAAGAACTGGTGCCTTCTGGGGAAACACCCGCCTCGCACCTGCGCAAATTGAGTGAGCTTGGCGCGATGCGCCGCTACCCGCACGGCACGCCGCCGCCGGTTGCGGCGCAGATCGAACACGAACTCGCGCTGATCGCCGAACTGCGCTACGAACCCTATTTCCTCACCGTCAACGACATCGTCCAGTTTGCGCGCTCGAAGGACATCCTCTGCCAGGGACGCGGCTCGGCGGCCAATTCCGCGGTCTGCTACGTGCTCGGCATCACCGAGGTGAACCCGGCGCTGGGCAATCTTTTATTCGAACGATTCATTTCGCGCGAAAGGAACGAGCCGCCGGACATCGACATCGATTTCGAGCACCAGCGGCGCGAAGAAGTCATTCAATATATCTACGCCAAGTACGGCCGCGAACGCACCGCGCTCGCCGCCACCGTCATCACCTATCGCCTCAAAAGCGCGCTGCGCGATACCGGCAAGGCATTGGGCCTGGAACCGCAGCAGATCGATCGCCTCACCGGATCGCTCACCTGGTGGGACGATAAAAAGCGCCTGCCCGAGCGCCTGCGCGAGCACGGCTTCGATCCGGAATCACCGCTCATCCGCCAGCTGCTCGAACTCACCGCCCTGTTGCCGGGTTTTCCGCGGCACCTGTCGCAGCACGTGGGCGGGTTCATCATTACCCGCGGCCTGCTGTCGCGCCTGGTGCCGATCGAAAACGCCGCCATGATTGATCGCAGCGTGATCCAGTGGGAGAAGGACGACCTCGAAGCCATCGGCCTTCTGAAGGTGGACGTGCTGGCCCTGGGCATGCTCTCGGCCATCCGCCGCGCGCTGGAGATGGTGAGCCGTTACCGCAATACGCCCTTCACCATGCAGGAGATCCCGCGCGAAGACCCGAAGGTCTACGACATGATCCAGCACGCCGACACCGTGGGCGTGTTCCAGATCGAATCGCGCGCGCAGATGTCGATGCTGCCGCGCCTGAAACCCGCCAGCTTTTATGATCTGGTGATCGAAGTGGCGATCGTGCGCCCGGGACCGATACAGGGCGGCATGGTGCATCCCTACCTGCGCCGCAGGCAGGGCAAGGAGCCGGTCACCTATCCCAGCGAAGCGGTGAAAGCGGTATTGTCGAGAACCCTGGGCGTGCCGATCTTTCAGGAGCAGGTGATGCAGCTGGCCATGGTGGCGGCCGGATTCACCCCGGGGGAGGCCGACCAGTTGCGCCGCTCCATGGCGGCGTGGAAACGCAAAGGCGGGCTCGAGCATTTCGAGACCAGGCTCATCCACGGCATGCAGGAACGCGGCTACCCGCATGAATTTGCCGCGCGCGTCTACCAGCAGATCCTCGGTTTCGGCGAGTACGGCTTTCCGGAATCGCATTCGGCGAGTTTTGCGCTCCTGGCCTATGTCTCCGCCTGGCTCAAATGCCACGAGCCCGCCGCCTTTCTCGCCGCGCTTCTCAACAGTCAGCC
>MEQV01000235.1:940-3050 GCA_001770355.1 Betaproteobacteria bacterium RIFCSPLOWO2_02_FULL_62_17 | reverse complement strand
ATCGCCGCCGCGCGCCGCATGGCTCCTTTCAAAAACGTAGAAGACGTCGCCAAGCGCGCCGCCCTCGAACGCCACGACCTCAGCGTACTCGCCGCGGCCAACGCCTTCGCCGACCTCGCCGGCCACCGCCGTGAAGCCTATTGGGCCGTGGCCGGTATAGATACCAAACCCAGCATCCTGCAGCACGCACCGGTGAACGAAACACTGGCGCTGTTCGAAGCACCCAGCGAAGGCGAAGATCTCGTCGCTGATTACAGGAGCCTCGGCCTCACGCTCGGCCGCCATCCGCTGGCGCTGCTGCGCCCGCGCCTCGCCAAAGCGCGCCTCTCAAGCGCCGAGTCGGTGCGCGCCCTCCCGCATGGACGCCTCGCCAGAGCGGCGGGCCTGGTCATCGGCCGCCAGCGCCCCGACACCGCCTCGGGCGTGGTGTTCGTCACGCTGGAGGATGAAACCGGCTGCGTCAACGTGGTGGTGTGGCACGACCTCGCCGCGCGCCAGCGCCGCGAACTGCTCGGTTCACGCCTCCTGGCTGTGCACGGCGTGCTGGAACGCGAAGGCGAAGTGGTTCATCTCATCGCCAGAAGGCTTGTTGATCACAGCGCATGGCTGGGGCAACTGAAGACGCGGTCGCGGGATTTCCATTGAGTACCGCATGATATTTCTGAACATTTATTAATCTAAATGCAGAACTGACGCACTATTCAAGACACTTTAAATTCCAAATAGTGTCTATCGATAGGACGCGGCGCACCGCATCGCCAAATCCATAGCGGATCAGTACCGAGGCGATGTCATGCACCCTCCCCAGGTCGCGGGCGGCGCTGAGCGCCTCCCATAACATCGGCGATCAGCCTTTGGTGGTGGAAGAGCCGCCAGACGATCGATCGAATGACCCGCTCGAGGAACCGCCGCCAGAACGCTTGCCAACGGGACGCGCTTCGATCATCTCGGCGATTCCGGCAAGGAAACCGGCCGCCGCGCGCGCCAGTAACGCAGCCGTAGCGCGACCGGTCTCGATGCTGCCCTTGATCTGCGCCTCGGCGTTGCGGCCAAGTTCGCCGCCCAGCTGATCCAGGCTGGCCTGAACCTGCCTGCCGACCGCGGTACCGCTGTTGGCCGCATGCTCGGCAAACGCCTGCAGGGTGGTACTGGTCACATCGCGCCCGGCTTTGGCCGCGTCGCGCAGCGAATCGAGAAACGTGGCCTCCATGCCCTTGAGCTCATCCATCGCCCGGCGCAGGTCGCCTGAGGTGAACTCGCGCATCCGCCCCGACGCTTCCTTGGCCGCGAGCGTCGCCGCCTCCGCCGCCTTGGCGAAGGCCTCGTCCAGACCCGCGACGGCGCGCTTGATCGACTCCGTGGCCTCGGCACCGCGATTGGCCGCGCCGTCCATCGCGCCTTTGAGCACGTCGCCGGCAACACGGCGCAGCGAAGCGGTATCCAATTCTCCCTTGGTGAGCGCTTTCAGGGTGACGTTGCGCACCGTTTCCTGGACTTCGCCACCAAGTTCGATGGCCTTGCGGATGTCGGCGCTCAGGCGCTCGCTGCTCGTGAACGTGCCTGCCTGTGAAGATGGTTCGGTGCTCATGTCGTGGCTCCTTTCGACATTGGAATCGGGATCGGCGGCACCATCATGTCGCGGCCTGCCCTTTGCGACATTGTCTTATGCATGCTGTCATGGGTGTTGACCCTGGTCAAACAACACGTCCACACACATGCCGAGCGCGCACCGCGCCGGGATTCTCCTGAGTCCGTGGCGCTATTTCATTCTGGATGGCAACTTGATCCGTTTGCCGGCGACCATGAAATTACCCATGCCGAAATGGTGAATAGTGCGGGGATTTTTCACCGAGGGGTCAATCCGGGCCGCCACGATTTCCATGACGAAGAAGCCGTATTTCGCCACCTTGCTGGTGTCGATCACGCGGCATTCGAGATTGGCATAGCACTCCGCGATCAGCGGCGCCCGGACCACTCCGGCCGCTTTAGTCGTCAGGCCAAACTTCCTGAACTTATCCAGTTTTTCTCCAGAGGTATTGCCGCAGCCGACGACCTTTTCGGCCAGGTCCACCGTCGGAATATTAATGACGCATTCCTTTGTCGCCCTCAG
>MEQV01000235.1:683-834 GCA_001770355.1 Betaproteobacteria bacterium RIFCSPLOWO2_02_FULL_62_17 | reverse complement strand
CCGCGCGTCGTGAGCAATACCACCGGTCCCGGCTCGAGCAGGGTATAGACTTTGGAGAAGGGCAGGTCTCGTTTCACAATATTGATGCTACCTTCCAGCCTGGTCGCGCAGCGTCTCGTAGAGCCCCGCGTTGTTGAGCAGTATGTCCTTG
>MEQV01000235.1:0-527 GCA_001770355.1 Betaproteobacteria bacterium RIFCSPLOWO2_02_FULL_62_17 | reverse complement strand
TCCGACTCCAGCAGCTTGTCCTTGATGACGTGGTTCACGTACACCAGTTGGTCCTGGTCGGTGGTGTCAGCGCCGAAAAGCTGGTTCAGCTTTTCGATCAGCTCGCGCATGAAAACCCTATCCTTCTCCTGCACACTGCCGCTGCCGGCTGCGGTGATCGGCGCAAGCTTCGGCGTTTCCCCTGCGCCAAGCGGCATGGCGCGTTTGCCCAGATTTCTCAGGTTGTGATGCGTGAGAACCACTTTCGACAGGTCGATGCCTTCGCGCTCGCGGCCGAATTCAAGGAGCGGCAGCAGGCGCTTGAAGAACATGGAGCGCTTCTCTACGGCGGTATTGCCGTAATCGAAAATCTGGGAAAGGAAGGTGTAGAGGCGGATGAACGCCCCCATGTCGTTCTTGAAGAGGATCAGCGCGTCCAATTCGTCCTGCGCGGCTTTGGCGGCGGCATCATCCCCCTTTTCCTTCGCGGCGTTCAACGCCGCCTGTGCCGCTTTGTAGCGTTTCATCAGACGATCTTCCACCGGGAC
>MEQV01000234.1:20833-29634 GCA_001770355.1 Betaproteobacteria bacterium RIFCSPLOWO2_02_FULL_62_17 | reverse complement strand
ACGCATGCTTATCTCCGCGCTGCGCACGCGCCACAAGCTGCCGATCAAGCTCCCGGTCACTCATTTCGCGTCCCTGAGCATGCTTATTTTTGTGCAATCGCCCGCGAAAGCGGCGTTGCCAGTATAGCTCGGCACCCGAGGGAGCTTTTCTTAAGCTTAATGACCGGCCCGTGACGAATTAGTTCAATGGTTTTTTGGGGAAGTAATGAACAAGGGGCCGCATTCAGGCAACTGAGCCCTTGTATTTCCCCCGATTTGGAGGGTAAGGTGGTCCGGCAACTTCGGAATTGGGGCTTAGTCCGCGTTTCCCCGGCGATTTTTCAGCCCGGCCGCCATCGGGACCAGACGCGCAGGCAACGCAGCGAGCCGGTCTCGGCCGAGTCCGGCAGCAACAGCACCCAGTGCCACCTGAAGTCCGCCCCCTGCAGGCCAACGACCACCACGAACTCGCTGCACCAGGCTACCTGGATAACACTTGCGAAATGACTTCCCCCGCCGCCATCGGACCAGCGGGCGGCGCCGTCAGGCATGACTTCAAAGCTCGCGACTTCGTCGGGAAGCCACAACATCGATTTCGCCACGCACCAGGCGGCGGAAAGTGCGGCCCCGGTCAGCACCAGGAGCAGCGGTATCCCATCCAGAGATGAAAACACCGCCAGGATGGCGAGCGCGTGAGTGGCGCTCGCGAGAACCGCCAGGCTGCGCGATGGCCGCAGGACCACACTGCAGACGGGGCTCAAATCCGGGTGAAAATCAATGTTCCGTTGGTGCCGCCGAATCCGAACGAGTTGGACAGTGCCGCGCGGATGGGCATGGCCCGTGCGCTGTTGGGCACATAATCGAGATCGCATGCCGGATCCGGCGAGACCAGATTCGCGGTCGGCGGAGCAATCTGCTCATAAACAGCCATTGAACAGAACACCGCTTCAATCCCGCCTGCCGCACCCAGAAGATGCCCTGTCATTGACTTGGTGGAACTCATCGCGAGTTTATCCGCGTGCGCTCCGAATGCGCGCTTTACCGCGATGGTTTCGGCGATGTCTCCAAGGGGGGTGGAGGTGCCATGGGCGTTGATGTAATCCACCTGATCCGGATTCAGGTTCGCATTGCGCAACGCGTTTGTCATGCAACGCGCCGCCCCGTCCCCATCGTCGCAGGGTGCGGTGATATGGTGGGCATCCGCGCTCATGCCATAACCGGCCAGTTCACAGTAAATTCTCGCGCCGCGCTTTTTCGCGTGCTCGAACTCCTCCAGCACCAGCGCACCTGCGCCTTCACCCAGCACGAAGCCGTCACGGTCTTTGTCCCAGGGGCGACTCGCATGGGTGGGGTCGTCGTTACGCACCGATAGCGCCCGGGCGGCACAAAACCCTCCCACACCGAGAGGCGAGGTTGTCGCCTCCGCGCCACCGGCAATCATCACATCGGCGTCGCCATATTCAATCAGCCGTCCCGCTTCTCCAATGCAATGGTTGGCGGTGGTACAGGCGCTGACCACGGCAAAATTGGGGCCCTTCAATCCGAACATGATTGAAAGCTGCCCGGAAATCAGATTGATAATTGTGCCCGGAACAAAGAACGGCGAAATCTTGCGCGGGCCGCCCGCCACGTACGCGGTATGGGTTGCTTCGATCAGCGGCAGTCCGCCGATTCCGGAGCCAATGCATACGCCAACCTGGGTGAGGTCTTCCTGTTCGAGCGCCAGTCCGGAATCCTTGAGCGCGTCGATCCCCGCTGCCAATCCGTAATGGATAAAGGTGTCGAAGCGGCGCGCCTCTTTGGCCGACAGATAATTGTCCACAACGAATCCCTTCACCTCGCCGGCAATTCGCGAAGTGAAGGCGGTGGCGTCAAAATGGGTAATGGGTCCGATACCGGACTTTGCCGCGAGAATCGCGGGCCAGGATTCAATGAGTGTATTGCCGACCGGGGAGACGATTCCGAGGCCGGTGACTACTACGCGACGGCGCGTCAAAATCACCCCATACAGCTGAAGTTAAGCTCAGGACACCTTGCCATGGGCGTTGATATAGTCGATTGCCAGGCGCACCGTGGTGATCTTCTCCGCGTCTTCATCGGGAATCTCGGTTTCAAACTCTTCTTCCAGCGCCATCACCAGTTCGACGGTATCCAGAGAATCGGCGCCCAGATCGTCGACGAACGAGGACTCGTTCTTGATCTCGGATTCGTTGACTCCAAGCTGCTCGGCAACAATTTTCTTTACCCGTTGCTCAATGTTTTCCATATTGCACTCCTTCTTCCCTGACTGGCGCCGGTACCCCGGTTTTTGAGGCGCGAATTGTAGCAGATCCCGTCCGGATGAATGGATTCCGGGGGAAACGCCGATTAGGGGTCAATTCGAGACATGCCTGAGCGGCGCTTCCTTCTGAATCGGGGGATTTTCAACGGGCCCGGTAGCCTCATTTACGACCATGCGCGCGGTCCTCTTGTTCAGCACTTCCCAGGCTAATTCATGAACATGCCGCCATTGACATGAATGGTGCTGCCGGTGATGTACGCCCCGGCAGGCGAAGCAAGAAAACACACCGCGGCGGCAACTTCTTCGGCGTGCCCGAAGCGCGCCAGAGGAATCTGGCCCAGCAAGGCTTCGCGTTGTGCTTGCGAGAGCGCACGCGTCATGTCGGTTTCTATGAATCCCGGCGCGACGCAGTTCACCGTGATGCCGCGGCTGCCGATTTCCCGCGCGAGCGAGCGCGTGAATCCGGCAACACCCGCCTTGGCCGCCGCGTAATTGACCTGGCCCGCATTGCCGGTTGCCGCCACCACCGATGTAATGCTGATAATCCTGCCCGCGCGCGCTTTCATCATGCCGCGCATCACCGCCTTGGACAGGCGGAAAACCGATTTCAAATCGGTATCGATGACGGCGTCCCACTCCGTGTCCTTCATGCGCATCGCCAGATTGTCCTTTGCGACGCCGGCATTGTTCACAAGTATGGACACGCTGCCGTACTCTTTTTCGATCTGCTCGATCAGTGCCGCCACTGCCGCGCCATCGTTGACATCCAGTATCGCGCCGCGCCCCCTGGCGCCCTGCTCCTTGAGACAGGCGTCGACGGCCGCAGCCCCGGATGCAGTGGTGCCGGTGCCGATAACGGTCGCGCCTCTGGAACCCAACGCAATGGCAACTGCCTTGCCGATGCCGCGGCTCGCCCCGGTCACCAGCGCAATTTGATTTGTCAGCGTGCCCGGGTCACTCACGAATGCGCAGTCCCTGATCGATGGCGGCACGATCCGCAAGTGCGAGACCCTGCAGCTCGGCGCATATGCGCTTGGACAAGGGCGCCAGAACCTTACCGGGACCGCACTCAAAAACGTGTGTGATACCCGCGGTCGCCATCGCTTTGACGCATTGTGTCCATCTCACCGGATGATCGGCCTGACCAACCAGCGCGTCGCGTATCTGCTCGGCTTGCACATGGGTCGCGGCATCCAGGTTATGCACCACTTGAATTGCAGGCAATTGAATTTGCACATCAGCCAGCGCTTGTTTCAAGCGCATGGCGGCGGGCCCCATCAAAGAAGAGTGAAACGGCGCGCTGACCGGCAAAGGCACCGCCCGCCTGGCGCCCCGGCTTTTGGCGGCTTCCATGCCTCGTTTGACGGCGCCTGCGTGCCCGGCGATCACCACGTGTGCGGGCGCATTGAAGTTGACTGCCTCGACCACTTCGCCTTGCGCCGCTTCCGCGCAGGCCGCCGCGACCGCATCATCGTCAAGCCCGAGTATCGCCGCCATGGCACCGGTTCCTTCGGGCACCGCGTCCTGCATGGCCTGGGCGCGCAGCCGGACCAGCGGGAGGCAATCTGAAAACGACAGCGCCCCCGCCGCCACCAGCGCGGAATATTCCCCCAGACTATGGCCGGCAACCATATCCGGGCGGGCGCCACCCAATGCGAGCCAGGCCCGGTAGACCGCGACGCCGGCGGTCACCATCACCGGCTGGGTATTCACGGTGCGGTTCAATTCTCCCGCCGGACCTTCCGCGATGAGCCTGCCGATATCCTGCCCGAGAATATCCGATGCTTCGCTGATGGTCTGGCGGATTTCGGGCAAGTCGCCGTAGGCATTCATCATCCCTACGGTTTGCGACCCCTGCCCGGGAAACACCATTGCCAGTTTCAACGTAGCTCCTGTTCAATACTCAAGAAGTACCGCGCCCCAGGTGAAACCCCCGCCGACCCCCGCCAGCAGGATCTTTTGTCCGCGCTTGATGCGGCCATCGCGCACCGCGCAGTCCAGCGCCAGGGGCACCGATGCCGCCGACGTATTGGCGTGGCGATCCACCGTCACCACCACGCGCTCGGAGGGAATGCCGAGGCGTTTTGCCGTCGCATCCATAATGCGCACGTTCGCCTGATGCGGAATGAACCAGTCGACATCCGTAATCCCGAGCCTGCATTGCGCCAGCGTCTCGCGCGCAACCTCGTCGAGCACGCGAACCGCGAATTTGAAGACGCCCTGGCCGTCCATCTGCACGAACGCGCTGCCGATGACCTTTCCGCCGCTGACCGCCCCCGGAACCGAAAGAATCTTCGCCAGTGATCCATCGGCATGAAGCACGCTGCCGAGAATCCCCGGCTTCGAATCCGCGCGCAGCACGACGGCGCCCGCGCCGTCGCCAAAAAGCACCGAGGTGGAACGATCGTTCCAGTCCAGTATCCGCGAAAACACCTCCGCGCCGACCACCAGGGCGCAACGATTCTGCCCGGAGCGAATGAATTTGTCGGCGATACTCAGCGCATAAACAAAGCCGCTGCAAACCGCCTGTACGTCGAATGCCGCCCCGCCCTTGATGCCGAGTTTCGCCTGCAGCAGGCACGCGCTGCTGGGAAAGATCTGATCCGGTGTCGATGTGGCAAAGATAATCAGATCGACCTCGGAAGCCGGTAGATTTGCGGCGAGCAGCGCAGCCTGACACGCCCGCAGGGCCATGTCGCTGCTCGACTGTGACGCGTCGGCGATATGTCTTTCCTTGATACCGGTGCGGCTCTGTATCCATGCGTCCGAGGTATCCATGGTCCGGGCGAGATCGGCGTTGGTGACAAGTCGCTCGGGCAGGTAGCTGCCAGTCCCCGCGATCCTGGACCAGATCATGCCGCCTCCAGACTGGCAAGGCGATGCGTCAATCTGGCGATAACATCGTTCTCCACTTCTTCGCGTGCCCTTTCGATGGCGCGGCGAAATGCAAACTGGTCCGCTGATCCGTGGCTCTTGACCACCACACCGCGCAATCCGATCAGCGTCGCGCCATTGTAGGCACGGTGATCGACGCGGCGCTTGAAGGCCACCAGAGCCGGCGCGGCGGCTAGCGCGGCCAGTTTCCTAAGAAAGCTGCGGCTCAGTTCTTCCTTGAGGAACGCACCGAGCATCTGCGCCAGTCCTTCCACCGATTTCAACGCCACGTTGCCGACAAAGCCATCGCATACCACCACATCGCAACGTCCCTTGAAAATGTCGTCGCCCTCGACATTGCCGATGAAATTAAGACCGCTGGCGCGCAGCAAAGCCGCGGCCTTCTTGACGACTTCGGTCCCCTTGGTGTCCTCCTCACCGATGTTTAGCAGGCCTACCGTGGGGCGTTCCTTGTGCTCGACCGCCGACACCAGCACCGAACCCATGATCGCGAATTGCAGCAGATGTTCGGCGGTACTGTCGACATTGGCGCCGAGGTCCAGCACATAGGTGCCTCCGGCCTGCGAAGGCAGCACCGAGAGTATCGCCGGCCGGTCTATGCCCGGGAGGGTTTTCAACACAAAACGGGAAATGGCCATCAATGCGCCGGTATTGCCCGCACTGACCAGCGCCTGGGCTTCGCCGCTCTTGACCAGCTCGGCCGCCAGACGCATGGAAGACTCCTTCTTGCCGCGCAATGCCGCGGCGGGAGGTTCATCCATGGATATGGTCTCCGGCGCATGGTGCACCCGCACCCGGTCCGCCGTGACGCCGCCGACGCGGCGCAATTCAGCATCGATGGCATCGCGCAGGCCGACCAGCACGACGCTCGCTGCGCTGTGCATGGCAAGGAATTCGATAGCCGCCGGCACGGTGACATGCGGGCCGTGATCGCCGCCCATGCAATCGATGGCAATGGTGTTGGCCACTAGCCCGCCCCGGGAATGGATTTCCGCATCGGGACGCATTGCATCCCGAAACGAAACCGAGCCTTACTCGCCCCCGCCTTTTATGACTTTCTTGCCACGATAATAGCCGCTCGGGCTCACGTGATGGCGCAGATGCACCTCGCCAGTGGTCGGCTCCAGGGCAAGCGGCGGCGCCACCAGGAAATCATGCGCGCGGTGCATGCCTCTTTTGGAGGGGGACTTCTTGTTCTGCTGTACTGCCATGGTTTTACTCCTTCAAATCTTTCTATTCTCGAGACGATCCTAGCGATCGCCGCGTTTTTTTAAACTTGCCAGCACACTGAAGGGCGATTGCTTGTTCGGTTGGGCAATCAAGTTGTCGACACTGCAATTCTCATGCTTGGGTACCTGGGGCAGCGCGAGAATGACCTCGTCTTCCACCAGTTGCGCGACGCTCATCTCCCGCGTCGCGAGCACCCGGTCAATCTCGTCGTCGGTCTGCGCGATGACCTCCGGATCCGCGCACAACTCCAATTCCACATCCACATCGACTTCAATCAGAAGAGGGCCCAGACAACGCTGGCATACGAGTTCCATGCTGCCTGAAGCGGTGATCTCAAGACTGGGTTTCCCCGCCCGATTCAGCCCGCCGCGAAGGCAATACTCAACTCCGGAGGTTTTGCACGGCGACTCCGCAAGACGCGAAAGTCGTTCCAGACCAAGCGTCCCGCGCAATTCGCCGCCATCGCGTGCGAACTGGAGGCCATCGATCACCCCCGCTAGCGACATAGGGCGTGCATGATATTATGCGCGCGTCGCGCTGTCAAGAAATTGCAAGCTGTTCAGGGCGTTAGGTTCTTTTTTCCGGCCCTGGCATGCTCTTCAGATCCGTGAAACTCATCCTCGCCTCCACCTCGCGTTACCGCAGCAGTCTGCTGTCCCGGCTTGGGCTGCCCTTCGAAGTCGCCGCGCCGCAGGTCGACGAAACGCCGCTGCCCGGGGAACAGCCGCAAGCCATGGCATTGCGGCTTGCCTGCGCCAAAGCTTTGAACGTCGCCGCAAATTATACCGGCGCGCTGGTCATAGGCTCCGATCAGGTTGCCTGCTGCGGCGGCGAGTTGCTCGGCAAACCGGGAACGCACCAGAACGCCACACGCCAATTGCGCCGGCTTTCCGGGCGCGAAGCGGTTTTTTACACTGCCTTGTGCGTGCATAACACCGACACCGCGCGAACGCTGCAGCGATGCGTTTCCAACCCGGTCCGGTTCCGCTCGCTCTCACCGGACTTGATCGAGCGCTATCTTCGTAACGAACAGCCTTATGACTGCGCGGGCAGCGCAAAATCCGAGGGCCTGGGCATTGCATTGATACAGAAACTTGGCGGCGACGACCCCAATGCCTTGATCGGCCTGCCGCTGATCGCGCTGGTCGATCTGCTCAAGGAACATGGTCTGGAGGTCCCTTAGGTGCCCGCCGGAACGATATGGCTGCTGCCCACCACGCTGGGCGGAACCGATGTCGCCGCGGTAATTCCTGAATCGGTACTGGTGCGGGTTCGCCAACTGCGCTACTTCCTCGCCGAAGAACCCAAGTCCGCCCGTGCATTCCTGAAACTAAGCGGTCACCCCGGCCCGATTTCCCAGTTGCGCATTGAGCGCCTCGGCAACGACACCCCGGCAGCGGAACTCGCCGCCATGATCGATGCGGTGCGAGGCGGCGTCGATGCCGGCGTGCTGTCCGAGGCGGGTTGTCCCGGCGTGGCGGATCCCGGCGCCACGCTGGTGCTGCTCGCGCATCAGGCGGGCTTGCGAGTCGTGCCGCTGCCGGGACCCTCCTCTCCCATCCTGGCATTGATGGCATCGGGTCTGGAAACCCAGCGCTTTTCGTTCCACGGCTATCTGCCGATCAAGCAACCCGCCCGCAGCCGCGCCATTCGCGCCCTCGAGGAACAATCGCTCGCCGCGCGCGCCACCCAGATCTTTATCGAAACGCCCTATCGCAATCAGGCAATGCTGAATGCATTGCTCGGCGCTTGCCATGCCGAAACCCTGCTTTGCGTCGCCTGCGATCTGACCCTGCCGACCGAGGAAATCGCGACACGCACTATCCGCGCGTGGCGCGCGCAGACCACCCATCTGGACAAGAGGCCCTGCGTATTTCTTCTGTTAAGGAAACGCTGAACAGGTTCTGCTTCGCGGCAGAATTTACGCGGCGTTTCCCTGAAGGGGGATATAGGCATGCCCCCCTGGTTCAAACCTTCCCTAGCGCAGCCCCAACTGGCTCGAAACAAGAAACCCTGACAGCGATTCCGCGAGTACCGCGCCGAAGCGCCTTGCAACGCGCTCGGCCAGATTCTGTTTTTGCGTGAAATCCACGATATCCTCGGCCTTCACCACTTCGCGCGCGACCCACTCCAGTCCGCCCAGACCATCGGCCAGACCCACGTCGATGCTCTTGGCGCCGGTCCAGATCAGGCCGGAAAACAGTTCCGGCGATTCCTTGAGGCGCTTGCCTCGCCCTTTTTTGACAACGTCGATGAATTGGGCATGGATTTCGGCAAGCAGCGCCTGCGCATGTTTCTTGTGGTTTTCATCCAGCGGCGAAAACGGATCCAGGAATGCCTTGTTCTCGCCGGCCGCCAGGACGCGGCGCTCCACGCCCAATTTCTGCATGGTTCCGGTAAAACCCCAGCCGTCCAT
>MEQV01000234.1:18805-20619 GCA_001770355.1 Betaproteobacteria bacterium RIFCSPLOWO2_02_FULL_62_17 | reverse complement strand
AGTGTGTTCTTGTCCTTGAATGCCGCCTGCAGGGCGGAGTTCACCCGATCGGCGCTGGCGTCGCCGCGCGCGGCGATCACCCCGGCAATTTCCACCAGGGCGGTGTGCTTGCCGCCCGAGAGCGACTCTCCATCCACCTTCCAGTCCATCGCCAGCATCAGCACCACAGTCAGATAGGCAAACACAAGGAGCTTGAAGAAAACGCCCCAAAGCCGCGCGCGCCGCTGTTCCTTGAGCGCGGCCATCGCCAGTTTTTCGATGACGCCGCGTTCCCAGTTTTCGTCTTTGTCAGCCATGTTTCCGTTCCTTCACAATCCATGAGTCGGCGAGGTAGACCCCGCCGTCGAATTCTTCCACCGCTACCTTGGCGAGCCCGTGATAGCAGGGGCCGCCGACGCATTGCCCGCTCAGCGGATCGTAGCCGGCACCGTGCACCGAGCATATCAAAACCAAACCCTCGCCATCGAAAAACTTGCCCGGAATCCAGTCAAGTTCGTAGGGCAGGTGCGCGCAACGATTGACATAGGCATGCACTTCGCCCTGGTAGCGCACCACGAACGCGCCCTCGCCGTGTTCGCCGCGCGCCAGTTCAAAGCGCACGCCGTCACCGCCATCGGCGAGTTCACCGCCGCGGCAGATCAGGCGTTCTGGTTCAGCCATAGCGACAATTCTCCGCTGCCGCCAACGCATGCCAGCGGCTGCAATGCCTCCAATGATTCGCGTCTGTGGGCGCCATGGCAGACCGCGAGTGCCGCGACCATGGCATTGCGAAGACCAACAGGTCAAAGCGCCGCATCGTCTTCGGACTGGGCGTCCAAGCGCGCAATAAAAGAAGACAAGGCTTCGGGCAAGGGTGAATTCAGCGTCACGGTCGTACCCAGGCTGGGATGCTGAAAGCTCAATTGCGCGGCATGCAGGAACATTCTTTTCAGCCCCTGCCGGGCAAGCGCCCGATTCCACTCGAAGTCGCCGTATTTGGCGTCCCCCGCGATCGGGAATCCCAGGTGCGAGAGGTGCACTCGGATCTGGTGCGTGCGTCCTGTCAGCAATTCGGCGGAAAGCAGGGTGTAGGGGCCGACCATGCGTTCCTTGCGAAAAAGGGTTTTCGACTCTCTTCCTTGCGGCTCGACACTGACGCGGCGTTCGCCCGCGGCGTTGACATACTTGTGCAACGGCAGACTGACGGTACGCTTTGCGTCGCGCCATTTTCCCTTGACCAAAGTAATGTAGCGCTTCTGCGTCTGCCCTTCACGCAATGCCGCATGCATCGCGGTCAGCGCCGGGCGCTTCTTGGCGAGCAAAAGCACGCCCGAAGTCTCGCGGTCCAGACGATGCACCAGTTCCAGAAACGACAATTCAGGACGGCTTGCCCGCAGCCGTTCGATGACCCCGAAGGAAATTCCGCTGCCTCCATGGACGGCGATACCGGAGGGCTTGTCCACCGCCAGCAAGGACGGGTCCTCGTAGAGAATCGGCAACGCCAGGGCCGGCGGCGGCGCAGCGGCAGCCCGCTCGGCCGTCCGGATCGGCGGAACACGCACCAGGTCCCCGTCCTTGACCCGGTAGGTCGCGTCCACCCGGCGGCTGTTCACGCGCACCTCGCCGGTGCGCAGGATGCGGTAGATATGGCTGCGCGGAACGCCCTTGCAGCAACGCATCAGGAAATTGTCGATCCGCTGCTGATCCGAGTCGGCATCCACCCGCAAGCGGGCTACTTTGCTTAAATCCTTCATTTTGCTTATAATCTGGCCGTTGCCCGCATATCCGGGCGGGTTTGGCGACCTGTTGATGATGGTTGGTCCGTCGCCGCCCTG
>MEQV01000234.1:16639-18719 GCA_001770355.1 Betaproteobacteria bacterium RIFCSPLOWO2_02_FULL_62_17 | reverse complement strand
ATGTATTCATGATACAAGCGCGCCGACTGATTAAAGGCAGATTTTAAGGCCCCGGCAACACCAGGGCCTCCAGACAAGCCAGAACCCATCGTCCATGGCCTATATAACTATGCAATTAACTCCAGAAAGCTAGGCCTTGTACTACCCGCGCGCGCGGGAGAATAAAACAATGAAGCGCATGTTATTCAATGCGACCCAGGCTGAGGAACTCCGGGTTGCCATTGTCGATGGACAGAAACTACTTGACCTCGACATTGAATCAGCCGGCAAAGAGCAGAAAAAAAGCAACATTTACAAAGGTATCGTGACTCGGGTCGAACCCAGTCTCGAGGCCGCCTTCATCGAATACGGCACCGACCGTCACGGCTTTCTTCCCTTCAAGGAAATCGCCCGCGCCTACTTCAAGCAGGGCGTGGACGTCGGCAAGGCGCGCATCCAGGATGCCATTTCCGAAGGTCAGGAACTGATCGTCCAGGTTGAAAAGGACGAACGCGGCAACAAGGGCGCGGCGCTGACCACGTTCATCAGCCTGGCGGGCCGTTACCTGGTGTTGATGCCGAACAATCCCCGCGGCGGCGGCGTATCACGCCGCATCGAAGGCGAAGATCGCAATGAGCTTCGCGAAGTCATGGATCAACTTACCTTCCCCCAGGGCATGAGTATCATCGCCCGCACCGCCGGTATCGGCCGGGCCCAGGAAGAACTGCAATGGGACCTCAATTACCTGCTCAAGGTCTGGGAAGCGATCGAAGGGGCTGCCCAAGCGCAGCGTGACGACAGCGGCAAGCTGCTCAACCCCGCGCCCTACCTGATCTATCTCGAGTCCAATCTGGTGGTGCGCGCCATACGCGACTACTTTCACGACGAGATAGGCGAGATTCTCATCGATACCGAGGACATTTATGAGCAGGCGTGCGCCTTCATGTCCGCGGTCATGCCCAACAAGGTGCAACTGGTCAAGCATTACCGGGATGACGTGCCATTGTTCTCCCGCTTCCAGATAGAACACCAGATCGAGACGGCGTATTCGCGGCAGGTTTCGCTGCCCTCCGGCGGCGCGGTGGTGATCGACCATACCGAGGCGCTGGTCGCCATCGACGTCAACTCGGCGCGCGCGACGCGCGGCAGCGACATCGAGGAAACCGCATTCCGCACCAATATGGAAGCCGCCGAGGAGGCCGCGCGTCAATTGCGCCTGCGCGATCTTGGCGGCCTGATCGTCATCGACTTCATCGACATGGAAAGCCAGCGCAACCAGCGCGAAGTCGAAAACAAGCTGCGCGAATCGATGCGCTACGATCGTGCCCGCGTGCAACTGGGCAAGATTTCGCGCTTCGGGCTGATGGAGTTGTCAAGACAGCGCCTGCGGCCCTCGCTGGGGGAAACCGCGCATCAACCCTGCCCGCGCTGCAGCGGCACCGGATTCATCCGCGGCACCGAATCCACCGCGCTGCACATCCTGCGCATCATCCAGGAAGAGGCGATGAAAGAGAACAGCGCCGCCATTCACGTGCAAGTGCCCGTGGACGTGGCGACCTTCCTTCTCAATGAAAAGCGCGTCGATATCGCGTCGGTGGAGTCACGCCTGAAGGTCAACGTAGTCCTGATTCCGAATATTCATCTGGAAACGCCCAATTACACCATCACGCGCCGGCGCCATGACGACCTGAACCAGGAAGGCGTGCTTCCCGCCTCGTACAACATGGTCGATGCGCCCGCCGATGCGGAACAGCTGCTGCCGTCTCAGGAAGTCAAGCCGGCAAAGCCCCAGGCGGCGGTTCAAAACGTCACGCCCGAGCAGCCGGCACCGGCTGCAAGCCCGAAACCCGCGCCCGCGCCGGCAACCGCTTCCAGCACCGACGGATCCGGCTTTATCGGGCGGCTTCTGGGGTGGTTCCGAGCCCCGCCGCCGCCTGCGGCGACCCGCGGGGAAGCCACGGCAGCGCCGCAGAAACGGGAGACGCATCGCGAGCGTGACGACAATGCGCGGCGCGGACGAGGCCAGGAGCGCGGCGCCCGCGGCTCGGAACGCCAGGACCGCAATGAAGGCCGCACGCAGCGCGGCGGCCAGGAGCGCGGC
>MEQV01000234.1:16387-16631 GCA_001770355.1 Betaproteobacteria bacterium RIFCSPLOWO2_02_FULL_62_17 | reverse complement strand
CCGCCAGGGTCAGCCGCGCGGGGATCGCCAGGAGCGCGGCGAGCGCAACGCGCCGCGTCAAGGAGCGCGTGAAGACCGCGGCGAGCGGCCGCGTGAAGACCGCCCGGATCGCGGACCGCGTCCGGAGCACGCACAGGGTGGTTCGCCGCGCGCGGAAGGACGCCGCGACGGACGTAATGGGCGCCGCCGGGACGGCGAACACCCGGCGGGCGACCCGCATGAGGCGGAGCGCCAACGCCAGCTG
>MEQV01000234.1:0-16353 GCA_001770355.1 Betaproteobacteria bacterium RIFCSPLOWO2_02_FULL_62_17 | reverse complement strand
ATATCCATCGAGCAGGCCATGGCGCCGGTAGCGCAACGAGCCGAGCCCGAAGCAGTTGTCGAGCGGGCAGCGGAAATGCAGCCAGCAGAGCCATCGACCAGCGCGTCTTCGCCCGCGCCGACAGTCACCGCGCCTGAGGTTGAATCCGCCCCTGCACCCGCCCCTGAGCCGATTCAAGTGACGGTGCAGTCGGCGCCGCCAACGGCAGAATCGGCGCCAGTGGTGGAAAAGGTGGATCTTCACCAGGTCCTGCAATCAAGCGGACTGCAACTGGTTGAAACCCGCTTCAAGGCGGAAATTGTTCCTGAACCGGCATTCGTCCCTGCCAAGCGTGAGCGGCGGCCGCCGCCAGCGTCGTTGAATGAGCCCTTGGCGCAAGTCGAAACCGCAAAATCAAGTTCGGCAGCTCCGCCCAATTGAGTTTCCGCAGCGCGTCAATCCGGGGGATCGCAACGGTGCCCGGATTTGCCAATCTACGTCAGCCTCCGTTCAGGGGCACGCGTGCTGTGGAATGGAATAATCGGCTAAGGTGTTAGCGACATGGACGGCAAGTAGGGGTGCCAGTGCCTGAATCAACATCAAAGGGGGATTTACGATGAAAAAACTTTGCTTCGGCTTGATTCTCGGGTTGATTGCAATAGCAAGCTCCAGTGCGCTGGCGCAAAAATTAGTCAATATCAGAGGGACAGTGACAGCCTTTGATGGGAAGATCATATCGCTCAACTCCCGCGAAGGCGGACAGGTGCAAGTCGAGTTGCCCGAAAAGGTCAACGTGGCGGGCACAAAGACCATCACCCTTGCCGACGTGAAACCGGGGATGCCCTTGGGCGTGACCACCATCAAGCGCGCCGACGGCGAAATCGTGGCGATTGACGTGCGACCCATTCCACCCACCGCCCCCCCAGGACTTTCTCCACACGACTTGCAACCAGGATCGACCATGACCAACGCCGTGCTGGAAGGCCAGGTGCAGTCCGCAGGAGGAGCGGAACTTACCCTAAATTACAAGACAGGCATGATAAAAGTGTTGGTACCGCCGGGCACGCCGATGTCGGCAACCATTCCCGGAAATCGTTCGGATATCAAGCCAGGTGAAACCGTTTCCATAGCGGCTCGGGCCGGTGCGGACGGCAAATTTGTCGCGGCACGGATTCAGGTAAGCACCAAGGGCGTCAAGCCCACCTGGTAATCGGTTTCCGCCAGTCCGATCAAAGGGGCCCGAGCGGCCCCTTTTTCATCCTGCCGCCGGTTGCGGCAGTTCATCCTCCGGCGAGGCGCCGAAAAAGCTTTTTCGCAAAGCCGCCAGCCGATCGCGCGCCTGCGCGGCTTTCTCGAATTCCAGATTGCGCGCATGTTCCAGCATCTGCTTTTCCAGTTGCCGGATTTCGCGCGCCATGTCCTTCTCCGACATGGTTTCATAGCGCGCCTGATCCTGCGCGGCGCGCAGTTCCAACTGCGCCTGCTGCGGGTCGTAAGCGCCGTCGATCATGTCGCGCACCTGCTTGATGATTCCTTGCGGCGTGATCTGGTGCAGGGTGTTGAACTCGACCTGCCTGCCGCGCCGCCGCTCGGTTTCACCGATGGCCCGCTTCATCGAGTCGGTAATGCGGTCGGCATAGAGAATCGCCTTGCCGTGAATGTGCCGGGCGGCGCGGCCTATGGTCTGTATCAATGCACGTTCCGAACGCAAAAAGCCTTCCTTGTCCGCGTCCAGAATGGCCACCAGCGATACCTCCGGCAAATCCAGCCCCTCGCGCAGCAGATTGATGCCGACCAGCACATCGAACACCCCCAGGCGCAGGTCGCGGATGATCTCCACGCGCTCGACCGTCTCCACCTCGGAATGCAGGTAGCGGACCTTGATGCCGTGCTCGGAAAGATACTCGGTCAGCTCTTCGGACATGCGCTTGGTCAGAGTCGTGACCAGCACCCGCTCCTTGCGCGCGACGCGCAAGGTGATCTCCGACATCAGGTCGTCGACCTGGGTGGAGGCCGGACGCACTTCCAGATCGGGATCGATCAGCCCGGTCGGCCGAACCAGTTGCTCTACCACCTGTCCCGAATGCAGCTGCTCGTAGTTTGCCGGTGTCGCCGACACGAAAATGGTCTGTCGCATCACCTTCTCGAATTCCTCGAAGCGCAGCGGCCGGTTGTCCAGCGCCGAGGGCAGGCGGAAACCGTAGTTCACCAGGTTTTCCTTGCGCGAGCGGTCGCCCTTGTACATCCCGCCCAACTGTCCGATGGTCACATGGCTCTCGTCGATGAACATCAACGCGTTGGGCGGCAGGTAATCAATCAAGGTGGGCGGCGGCTCCCCCTGCTTTCGTCCGGACAGGTGGCGCGAATAATTTTCTATGCCTTTGCAGAACCCGAGTTCCACCAGCATCTCCAGGTCGAAGCGCGTGCGTTGCTCGATGCGCTGCGCCTCCACCAGCTTGCCCGCGTCCTGAAAAAATTTGATCCGCTGCGCAAGTTCAATCTTGATGGCATCGATCGCCCGCAGCGTGGTCTCGCGCGGCGTCACATAGTGGCTGGAAGGGTAGACGGTGAAGCGCGGCACGCGATGGTGCGCGTGGCCGGTCAGGGGATCGAAGAGCGTCAGGCTTTCCACCTCGTCGTCGAATAATTCCAGCCGCAGCGCGGTTTCGGAGTTTTCCGCCGGGAACACGTCGATCACGTCGCCTCTGACGCGAAACGTGCCGCGCTGGAATTCGATGTCGTTGCGCTCGTACTGCATCGCCGCCAGGCGCGCGATGACTTCCCGCTGGGCGATCTTTTCCTTCTCGCGCAGATGCAGAATCATGCCGTGGTAGTCGACCGGGTCGCCGATCCCGTAGATGCACGACACGGTCGCCACGATGATCGAGTCCTCGCGCTCGAGCAGCGATTTGGTGGCCGACAGCCGCATCTGCTCGATATGCTCATTGATCGAGGAATCCTTCTCGATGAAGAGATCCCGCGAGGGCACGTAGGCTTCCGGCTGGTAGTAATCGTAGTAGGAGACGAAGTACTCCACCGCGTTGCCGGGAAAGAACTCGCGAAACTCGCCGTACAGCTGCGCCGCGAGCGTCTTGTTGGGCGCGAGCACCAGCGCCGGCCGGCCCAGACGGGCGATCACGTTCGCCATGGTGAAGGTCTTGCCCGAACCGGTCACCCCCAGCAAGGTCTGGTAGGCGAGGCCGTCCTGGATGCCCTCAAGCAGTTTTTCGATCGCCTGGGGCTGGTCGCCCGCCGGCTTGAAATCCTGATTGAGCTTGAATGGGCTGTTGGGGAAAGTTATCGGCACGGGTACAATGTGTGCACTGCAACAAACTTTGTATCCTAACACCATGAGCGCACCTCACCATCCCTCCCCGCTAAGCGCTGTTCCGATGGCCCCCAAAGACCCGATTCTCGGGGTCACCGAAACCTATAACAGCGACCCCAACCCGCAAAAGGTCAATCTTGGCGTGGGCATTTATTACGACGACACCGGCAAGGTGCCGGTGCTGGAGTGCGTGCGACGCGCGGAACGCCAACTGGTCGAGGCCAACGCGCCGCGCGCCTACCTGCCCATAGACGGCCTGCCGGCCTATGACGCCGCGGCTCAATCGCTGATATTTGGCGCCGGCAGCGCGGCGCTGAAGGAAAAGCGCATCGTTACCGTGCAGGCCCTGGGTGGCACCGGGGGACTCAAGATCGGTGCGGATTTCCTGCGCCGCATCGCCCCGGATGCACAAGTGTGGATCAGCGATCCAAGCTGGGAGAACCACAAGGCGCTGTTCGAGGGCGCCGGCTTTGTCGTCAACCACTACCCCTATTACGATGCCGCCAGCCACGGACTGAATTTCAAGGCGATGCTCGATGCGCTGGTCGCGCTGCCCGCCGGATCGATAGTGGTGCTGCACGTCTGCTGCCACAACCCCACCGGCGTCGATATCGCGGCTTCGCAATGGAAACAGGTGATCGAAGCGGTGCACGCGCGCGGCCTGCTGCCGTTTCTGGATTTTGCCTATCAGGGGTTTGCGGAAAGCCTGGACGCCGACGGCCTGGCGGTGCGCCTGTTCGCGCAAGCCGGCGGGCCGGTATTCGTTTCCAGTTCGTTCTCGAAATCATTTTCGCTTTATGGAGAACGCGTCGGCGCCCTTTCGGTGGTCGCCGAAAGCCCTGATGAAGCCGCGCGCGCCCTGTCCCAGTTAAAGCGCGTCGTGCGCACCAATTATTCCAATCCGCCCACGCACGGCTCCCGAACCGTCGCCGCGGTGCTGGGTTCGCCGGAACTGCGGGCCCTGTGGGAAAAGGAACTGGGCGGCATGCGCGATCGCATCCGCGTCATGCGCCAGCAATTCGTCGCGAAGCTCAAGGAACGCGTGCCGGGTTCCGATTACAGTTTTGTCATGCAACAGCGCGGCATGTTTTCCTATTCGGGATTGACCAAGGGTCAGGTCGACCAATTGCGCGAGAAGCACTCGGTCTACGCCATCGACACCGGCCGCATCTGCGTGGCGGCGCTCAATTCAAAAAACATCGATTACGTGGTCGACGCGGTGGCCAAGGTCATTGCCTGATCGCCCCGCATCCGATTGAATTACCGGTGTTTCCTGCCGTTATCGGATTGACCGCCAAGGTCTGCCTGACTAGAATACGCCCCTCGCGCCGAAATCCATCCGGCCAGCGGCGCGATTCACAAGCCTCCCAATTCCCCGATAGCTCAGCTGGTAGAGCGACGGACTGTTAATCCGCAGGTCCCAGGTTCGAGCCCTGGTCGGGGAGCCAATCAAACAAAGACTTAGCTGCATCCTTCGGGCAAGTCTTGTCTAAATTTCGAGTTTCGTATCCGTTGGGTATCCGTTAGGATCGGGTCCCGCGCAATTCCAGCCAAGCAACGAAAACCCGCCCCTCGCTGGGTCAGTACCGGGTCGGCGCCTTCCCGGTCTTACGATTTGAGACTGCCGGAGAGTAGGATGCCCCACGGATCGAAGGACGATCCGCCGCACGTCCCGACGGTGATGTGGTGAGGAGTCAGCCCGTGATAAACACGCCGACTTTGTTCGTGCTCGGCGCCGGTGCCAGCAACCCCTATGGCTTTCCGCTCGGGTCAAAGTTGCGCACACTATTTTGTAATGCACAGCACGAGGATAACCCCGCGGCCGGTGTTGTTGCGCAACTTGGCGGATTTACCCACGCCGATATCCGTAATGTTGCCCGCACATTCCTTTACTCAAATGTCAATTCAATCGATGAGTTTCTCGGCCGTCAGTCTCATCTGGTGGAGATAGGCAAAGTGTTGGCGCGCGATGAAAATTGACCATTTGAACGAGGTACTGCGCGTTCAAAATTGACCAGGGTGTTCAACCTATCCTGCCTAAATTTTAGGCAGGGGCGAAGCTTTGGGCGAGAACTCTCACGCCAACTCCGTGGGTCTTAAAAGTGTCGCCCAATGCCAATTATGTTGAATGTCGGGCAATGTCGCGATGCTCGAACCGGTGTTTACTGGGTAAGCAGTTCATGGTGCTGCCGAAACTGGACATAATGCATATAGGCCGATACTTTCAAGGCCCGCAACATATGGAGAAATTCATGCGCCGATGCGGCTCAATCTCCGGATTGACTTGCCTGTGCGTCGGATATGAGTAAGAGAACTTATCATTACAACTGAAAGGGAAGGGTTCATGGGCGAGAAAACAAAGAACAGGAGTCGGCCATCGGGAATTCGTACGGCGGTCGGGTGCCGGTGCTGCAGCCATGGTCGGTACTAGCGTTTTATCCCCGTCGGCAGCGCAGGCGCGGGGGGTTGCGTCCGTCATTCCCGCGCGCTGGGATCTTGAGGCAGATGTTGTCGTGATCGGCTCCGGCGCTTTGGGAATGCCGGCGGCCATTCGAGCCCGGGACGCGGGCGCCTCGGTTATCGTCATCGACACCAATTACGAGGTCGGCGGGCACGCCTTGATCTGCGGCGGCCATGTCGCCCTGGGTGGCGGGACGAGTGCCCAGAAGAAATACAACATCGACGACTCGCCGGACATCCTGTTCCGCGACCTGACGGACTGGTCCGTCGTGGAAGTCAACGGCATGCCGGAATACCGCTACAACGACCGCGGTGTCCAGCGTGCGCTGGCCGACAACGAGGCCTTGAGCTTTGAATTCCTGATAGACAACGGTGTAGAGTTCGTCGACAAGAGCCCGGATAACCTGGGCGCGCATGGCATCGGTATTTCGGCGAAGCGCGAAAATCACTGCGTCTGGGACAAAGGCCAGAGTCTCGAGAGTCCGGCCGGTGCGGGCGGCACCAGTCTCATGCGGCCGCTGGAGGCCAGCGCGCGCAAGAAGGGCGTCCGGTTTCTGCTGAACTACCACATGGACCTGATCTTTCGCGAGCAGCCAAACGCGGGACGGGTGCTGGGCATTCAGGCCAGCTACACCCCTACCATCCTGCCTGGTACCACGTCGCCCCAGAAGAGTTTCCGCGCCGAAGGCAATATCGACATGAGCGCGAAAACCGTCACGCTCAGGGCCAGGAAAGCCGTCATCATCGGCACCGGCGGAAGCACCGGCAACGTCAACTTCCGCAGGATGTTCGATGTGCGTTTGACCGAGGAATTTCCGCTGGCCGCCGGAGAGTTTTCTCCTCAGGACGCCAGCGGCGAGCTGGCCGCGATGGCCATCGGCGCATCCCTCTGGGGGACGGCGAACCAGACCTTCGACAGAAACGGCACCCTGCGCAAGCGTCCGATCATCGGCACGCCGACGAATTACATCGAATGGAAAAAGGAAAGCCCCATTTTTCCCAAGGTCGGCGCATCGGGACTTACCGTGCGCAACTGGCAGGACGCAATCATCGTCAACCAGGTGGGCAGGCGCTTTTACAACGAAATGCAGGACGGCTATCCCTCGGGCACGTTCCATGGCTTCCTCGATCCCTACCTGCAGGGGGATTGGCGCAATGCCTCAAGGATCAAATACACACCGATGAACTATGTCGATGCGGCCCTGGCCATCAATGAAGGCTCTACGCCACCGGATTACGCGGCCGGACCTCAGTGGGCCATCTTCGATGCCGAGGCGGTCAAACGGGAGAATTGGAATCTGAATCCGACTGCGGTTCGTCCCGAATACTTTTTCACCGCAGCAACACTGGCGGAACTGGCGCCGCTGCTGACAAAGTGTCCGCAGCAGAAGGTCGGGATGCCGGCCGCGAACCTGGAAGAGACGGTAAAAAGGTACAACCAGATGGTGGGCCTGGGTGTGGACCAGGACTTCGGAAAACCTTCACCACTGCACAAGATCGAGACTCCGCCCTTCTATGCCGCATGGGCCACATTCACGGTACACGACACTTACGCGGGCCTCAGGATCAACATGAATTGCCAGGTGATGGACATGAAGGGCGAGGTCATCCCCGGACTTTATTGCGGCGGCGAGTCCGCCGCAGGGTGCAGCCAGCATGGCGTGGGCCGGGCCATCACTCAGGGCTATATAGCCGGGAAGGAAGCCGCCGCCGAGCCGGGCTGAAAAAGTCTCATAGGTAACGACGCCGTAACACGCATGTACGCAGGGCCACGTGACCTGCGCCCTCCAGCCGTACCAGTCATGTGCAGGAAGTCAGGTTATTGCCAACCCCGACTCACTTTCAATTTGGCTACAAATTTGTCAGGCAGGCCACCGCCCCAGCCCCCAAACTGCTACCCGCCGCTGCATAGGAAATGCGGGCACCGCATCTTCAACGCAGCTGTCTGATATTGCAGGGATATTTTGTTCAGGTCCCGTTTCCTGCATATCTTTTCCATACTTCCCGCGCTATCACGCATCCCGCGATGCTCGCTGCTCGCTGCAATTCTCTACGTACAACGCTCTGAATCCTTTGGCTTTTGTAACTTTCTCACGCCAGAGTTCAAAGCCTGGCACGGCGTATGCGAGGTATAGGGCGAGTAGCAACGAAATCAACCGGAGAAAATCATGAAAACCACCGCACTCACAATGACCGCCCCCGAAATCGCGCTCGCGCATCTGGAAGTTGCGGCAGAAAAATTCAACGTGCTGACAGAACGCATGACGGCCGCAACCAGGGCCGCGGTGATGCTGGCAGCCGCACCTTTCATCGGCCTCGTGTTCGTCCTTGCATTGCCAGTCATCTGCGTCGCGCTGACCGTGTACTACAGCGCCAAGCTCGTCGCAGCCCGCTGGACCGCAGTCGCGCGCTTCGTCAAGAACGTCACGCTGTTCCTCGCCGCACCGTTCGTCGGCCTGGCCTACCTGCTTGCCTTCCCGGTGGTCGGCCTGGGCACACTCGCCTATCTCGGAATGAAAGCCGCCCGACGCTAAAAATGCGCAGTCGGCAGAAGCGGTCCTTCGGGGCCGCTTTCAATTTGTAATTCCCAATCAGAGCGCGACTGAGTCGCCGACTTGGCGAACAAACATCTTATTCCCCAATAGCGTTTATCAGGCCAGCACCTTGATTGCGCGCATTGCTCACCCGGGTGCTGACCCGATGAAATTGGGTTGGCAATGGCTGATCAGCACAAGCCGCGCATGATGGTCAAATTTGTTCGCGCACCAACAGTCAAGCGATCTACAGCCGGGATCTCAAGTCGGAGGCTCAGGCGGCTGATGCTGGAACGGCTGCTTGCTTGAGTTACTTCAGATAATCGGTGAACACAGGCACGGAATGGAATGCCAGTGGTCGCGGCACAAGCTTGACGGATTCTTACATCATCGCGGGACCAAAATTGACCATCCAGAGATTGACGAGCAGCACAAGCAACGAGCAGCACAAGCAATTATTTTTGCTTGGCGAGGTCGTGGTCAAATCGCTGATCAACTCTGGCGATCAAAAACTTGCTGCAGCGCAACTGCAGGCGTTTATTGTCTTAGCGCAGGGGAATTTCAAGTACCAGGAAGTCTTGATGCGCTCAGCGGGTTATCCAGATTCAGAACGTCATGCGAAGTACCACGCCTCGCTGCTGACAGAACTAATAGGGCATTGCGACAGGATGCATTGGGGCCGGAATGGCGATCGTGTAGGTCTGAGCAATTTTCTCTGGAACTGGCTGATCCTGCATATCGACCTAGCGGACCGTGAGGTGGTGGTTTGACTCAAATCCCATGGCCCTGACGCCCGCAAAAGTACGCAAGGGTAGTTTGCAGCGGTCATCGGAGAGAGTGGGAGGCGCTAATGCAGCGGCACTCCGACTAAGCGGAATTTTTAATTCTGCCTTGCGCAGTGACCCCGCGCTTTTCAAGCACTCAGGCCAGTTTTCGGACCGGCCTTTTACCTATACCAGGGGAACTGTATATCGCCCTGGGAGTCAGTACAGGGTCGGGGTAATGCGCCACGCGTGTCGCGGCAGTCCCTCACAAGGTCTCTGGTGTGGCTGCCCGTTATCCAAGGACTGTTTTCATGAAAACCCGCGTCAATCAGGAGCGTCAGGCGATGTATACAACCCCTATCCTGGAACACCTCAGGAAAAAAGGACAGCAACTTGACTTGGAGATCGCCGCCGCCACTGGGATTGCTCTTCCCAAAGTGCGCAAATCCATATCTGATCTGTCGGCACGCGGTGATATCTCCACCTGCAGGATGACTCAGTTCACAAACGGCAAGCCCGTCAACGGGACGCTCTGCCGGATCTCGGGAACGATTCCGCCCAAGACTCCCGGCAGGAAACCGGGAAAGTAACATCTGGGGTGGTTGGCTCAGCGGTAAAGCATGTCCGCAGCGGCCATGAATTGCTTCTTCAAAGTTACGCTTCCATCGTAAAGCCGACCTTGACGGTCACCTGCCAGTACGCCACTTTGCCATTGGCGACCTGGCCCCGGACCTCATCCACCTTGAACCATTGCATGTTGCGGATTGTCTTGGCGGCACGGGCCACGGCTTTCTTGATTGCATCGTCGGTGCCGGTGGCGGATGAGCCGGTGAGTTCAACGGTTTTATAGACATGGTCGCTCATGATGATCTCCTGTTTGTTTTGAGTCCTTGCGGGCCGGCGATGCACAGGGCATGCGCGCGGCATCCAATTGGCATTGTTGCAGGTATTGTCCGAGCGGCGTAAATGGCCGATTTACTGCGTTCCTTTGAGGACCATGTCGTTCTTGACCGAGTTCACGTCCTTGACGCCCTTGGCGACTTCGACGGCCTTGTTAAATCCACTGATTCATCGGGCATTCGGATGTCATAGGACTCCCTGGGAAACAAGTAGTCCATCCGCTCGGGCTTGAGCACCACCTGGTCGCCTTTGACGGAATATATCTGTTCGGCCTTCACGCGAATGCTTCCGGGGGTTGCGAGAAACAGAATAGACCACCATGCCCCGGGGCGGCGTCCCTGCGCCGGCGTATTCGCGTCGGTAGCCCCAATCCGTATTGGCGGCTATGATCCCCACTGCCGCATCAACTTGAGAAGGGGCAATGATGAGAACCCGATCCCTGCTGTCCGCCGTGGTGGTTTCGCTGCTGGCGTCGTTTGCCGCCGCACAGGACTTTCCTTCCAAGCCGATCAGGCTGCTGGTGGGGTTTCCCCCGGGCGGCTCGACCGACGTGCTCGCCCGCGTCCTCGCGCAGGAGGGACGCAAGCCGCTCGGCCAGGAGATCGTCGTGGTCAACAGGCCCGGCGCGAGCGGTGTGATTGCGATCAACGAAGTCGCCGCCGCGAGTCCCGACGGTTACACCATCAGCGTGTCCCCGAGCTCGGCATTCACCCTGGCGCATCACTTCATGGCTATCCGCCCCGACCTGCTCGAGGCGACCACCGCGCTCATGCTGATCGGGCGACAGCGCATCGGCATCGTGACCCATAGCGGCAGCCCGCAGCGCACTTTGAAGGAGTTCGTGGAAAACGCGAGAAAGAACCCCGGCAAAGTCTCGGTAGGCATTCCCGGGCTGGGCACCAAGGTCGAGGTCATCACCCGCGCGATCGCGATGCACGAAAAAATCGACTTGAACGTCGTCGCGTTCCAGGGCGACGCCGGGGTCATAACAAACGTGCTTGGAGCGCACGTTGCCGCCGGAAGCTTTTCCGTCGGCGGCTGGGCCACCCACGTGCGCTCCGGCGCCATGCGGCTGCTCGCCTCGTTCGAGGACGATCGCTTCGATGTCGCGCCCGGCGTGCCCACCCTCGTGGAGCTGGGCTACCCGCTGACCGGGGCCACCATTCAGCACCTGTACGGGCCCAAGGGCCTGCCGCCGGCCATAGTCCGGCGCCTGGTCGCCGCATTTACCGAGGCGAGCCGCTCCCAGGCATTTATCGACATCGCCACGCAGAACGGCCTGTACGACAAGAACCCACTGGTCGGGGAAGCGCTGGACACGTTCCTCCTCAAAGACCGTGCCGCAAACACCGAGCTGGTAGCAAAGCTGGGGCTGGGACTGAAGAAAAAGCCGTAGCACCGACAAACAGGCATGGCCTGCATGGCATTGCCGATGACCCACACGCTCTTTTTCTACCAGGACCAGCTGCTGCAAGGCGCGCAGTCGGCGCCGCTGCGGTCCACCCATCGCATGATCCTGGTGCGCCACGGCCGCGTGCGCGTCAACGAGCGCTTGCTGGCGGAGGGCGAGGCGCTATACACAGCCGATGCGAGCGTCATCGCCGGGGATGGCGAATGGTCGATGCTGTGGCGCTGGGAGCTGGACCCGACGGGTTCCCCGCCCGATCTGCTCTCCGGTAACGAGATCCACTCGATCCAGCGCATGTCGCGCGAAGTCACTTCGCTCGACATGCCACCGGGCAGCCAATGGCTGTTCCGCCTCGACCGGATCAAGATGAACGCCGGGCGCGTCACCGATCCGCATGTCCATCCCGGCCCAGGCATCCGTTGCCTGCTTGAAGGCAGCTTCAGCGCCGACCAGAAATGCGAACCCATTCCGCAGCGCCTGCCCGGCGATCCTTGGTGGGAGGTCGGTCCCGACGAGGTGGTGGCGCGTGGAGCGCCGACCATGCGCACGCGCTTCATGCGCGGCATGATCCTGCCGGAGAAGTTTGCCGATGGAACCGAAACGGCAACCTGGCGCGATACCAAAAAGCCGCCGGCCAGCGACAACTGGACGCTGTTCGTCGATCACAGGATCACGGTTTAGTCGCCTATACCCATCATTACGCAGGAAGTCCTTACAACGACGGCAGCCCAGGGGGAACGCTTTTACCCCCGCGACTTACCGGCTCGATCAACCGACAGTGCCCGAGGAAGGACCTGCCACCGGATCCCGGAACTGCGCCTGGATCTCCTTCACCTTCTTCGCGTTGTACAGCAGCGCGTCCACGCAGTTCTGGTCGAACTTCGAGCGCGAAAGCTTGCGCAGCCAGGCAAAGGCCTCATCGTTGCTCCACGAAGGCTTGTAGGGGCGCGTGCTGGTGAGGGCATCGAATACATCCGCGACGGCAACGATGCGCGCCTCGAGAGGAATCTCCCCGTCGTGCAGCCCGTGGGGGTAACCGCCCCCGTCCATGGTTTCGTGATGCGACTCGGCGATGTGGCGCAACAGGTCCAGTCCATCGAGATGTTCCAGGCCGAAATTGTGTGCGATTGCCTCGATTATTTCCAGGCCGCGCACTGTGTGCTGTTTCATCTCTTCGCGCTCCGCATCCGACAGGCCGGAGGGCTTGAGCAGGATGCGGTCGGGAAGCGCGAGCTTGCCGATGTCATGCAAGGGAGCGAATTCAAAAATGTGCTCGATGGCCGCGTCGTCGAGCTCGGCAGCGCCGGTGGCCGCGAGGTGCTGGGCGATCAAGCGCGCATAGCGGGACATCCGATCGATGTGGCCGCCGGTTTCCGGGTCGCGGAAGTGCACCATGTCGTGGGCGGTCCTGACCGCCGCGGCGAGGATCCGCACAGCGAGCATTTCAGCGGTGACAATGGCCGAGATCAGGTGGGCATGGACATCGAGCATGCGCAGCGCCGGCTCGGCCAGCGCGCCCGGAGTGCGCGAGTTGAAGAAAATGAATCCCCAGAACGAGCCGTCGAGATACATGGGCACGGTATAGCTCCAGCGGTACCCCTCCTCCGCGATCACCCTGGTGTGCAGGTGGCGCCCCTGGCGGAAAAGCTCAAGATCGGTGACCATGCGCGGGCGGCCGGCGCGCAGGACCTCCGCGAGCGAGGGCGAGTCGGCGAGGCGCGCCTCGTAGCGCACCAGATGGTTGCGCCCGGGCGAACTGGCGAGGAAGGTCTTCAGCAGGTCGCTGGCCGGGTCGTAGGCGGCGACCGAGATGCGGTCCACGAACCCGATCTGTGCATACAGCGCCTCATGGATCGAAGCGAGCTTTTCGTCGAGCGGCACGCTGCGATTGAGAACATCGAGCGGGTCGGCGTGATCGTAGAGCCCGCTATCGGGCTCGTGTTCGGCCATGGAAGCAACCTTACTGAGCATTTTCAGCCAACGATACAATCGCAGGCATGCGGATACGCAGGACTGTATCAGGAACGCAGCGCGGCATTGAAACCCGGAAGGGGCCGTCGTCGGCCTGCGCAGCCCCATCTTGTTCGACGGTGAACGACTCGACATCAGGCCGCCGCCAACGCTCGGTGAACATACCGGCGCGGTGCTCGCGGCATTGGGATATTCCGAGCAGGAAATCGCCGGATTGCAAAGAGCGGCGGTGATCTAGGGATGTACTGAACAAGGGGGCGAAGGCCCCTTGTATATCCCCCACTTCAGAGGAAACACGCTGAGTCCTTTCCTTGGATTAGACTCTTGTTCAGTGTTTCCCCAGCTAATCGTTCGAAGCAGGCCGGGCCTGTTGTGCACGGGGCCGGCAAAGGAGGATCAAATGACGGTACTGCGCATACTCATTGGACTCGTGGCGATGGCCGCTTACGCGGTCACGCCCCTGGGCGCCCAGGGCTATCCCGTCAAGCCCGTCCGGGTTATCGTGCCAACGTCTCCCGGCGGCGTAAACGATGTCGTTACGCGGCTGGTTTCCCCGAAGCTCGCCGAGGCCCTCGGGCAAGCGGTCGTCGTTGAGAATCATCCACCGACGGTAAGCGGAACGGCGATGGTCGCCAAGGCATCGCCGGACGGCTATACGCTGTTGAGCATTTTCGATAACTTCCCGCTGATTCAGGTGCTATACAAGGATGTCCCCTATGATGCCCTCAGGGATTTCACTCCGGTTATCCTGACTGTGCGCAGCCCGATGCTCCTGGCCGTGCCCCCCACACTCGGGGTGCGGGATCTCACGCAGTTCCTGCAACTCGCCAAATCGAAATCCGCGAACTTCAACTACGCAAGCGCCGGCGCAGGCACATCGAGTCATCTTACGGTTGAGTTGTTCAAGTCGACGGCGGGAATCGATGCGCAATCCGTGCACTACAAGGGTGCCGGTCCGGCCGTGCTGGATCTGATCGGCGGGCGCGTGCAATTCATGATCGCGGCAGTTGGAACGCTAATCGCGCACGTCAAAGCGGGAAAATTGGTGCCGCTGGCGGTGACCGGCCCGGAAACGCTCGCGTTGCTGCCGAACGTGCCGACCATCGCGCAGGCCTACCGGGGGTTCGAAGCCAGCGGCTGGCAGGGAATGGTGGCCCCCGCAGGAACGCCCAACGAAATCATCGGGCGGTTGAACGCAGACATTGGCAAAGCGCTGCGTACGGCCGATGTCCGGCGCAATCTTGAGCAGCAGGCCTACGAAATCGTGGGCAGCTCCTCACAAGTGCTGGGGGCGCTGGTGGCCGCAGAACACGCGAAATGGGTGAAGGTGATCCGTGAACAGAAGATCACTCTAAATTGAAAACGGAGCTACGCACCAAAGGCACGCGTGATCGTTTGTTCGGCCGCAGGTCAGTTGGAGGAATGATGCAATTCAAGTCTTTGGGTTTGGCCGCCCTCCTTGCCGCCGCGTTCGTATCCGGGGCATAGCGGTAGGGCAACGGCCTGCTGATTGGCGCCGGTCGAATTGCGCCGCCAGACGATCCGATGCCCGCTACTCGACCTTGATGTTGGCGGTCTTGATGACGCGCGCGTATGTCGTCGTGTCCGCTTTTATGCGCGCGGCGAATCGCTCCGGGGTCATGACATAAGGTTCCGTCGCCTGGTTGACCAGCTTTTCGCTGATGTCGGGCAGGTTAATCACGCGCGCGAGGTCGGTCGAGAGCCGGGTGACCACTGCCTTCGGCGTGCCGCCGTGCGCCTGAACCCCGAACCAGAGCGTCGCCTCGAAGCCCGGCAGGCCGGCCTCGGCGAAGGTCGGCACATCGGACAGCGCCGGCGTGCGTTTGTCGCCGGAAATGGCGATCGCCCGCAACTTGCCGGACTTGATGTAGCTCAGAGCCGCGGCCGGGGCGGTGAAGGAGAGCTGCACGTGGCCGCTCATCTGGTCGGTCAAGGCCGGCCCGGCTCCCTTGTAGTTCACCTGCTGCGTCTTGATCCCCGCCATCATGTTGAGCAGCTCGGAGGCGAGGTGGGTCATTCCGCCGCTGCTGACCGTGGCGTAGTTGAGCTCCCCCGGCCGGGACTTCGCCAGCGCAATCAGCTCCTTCAGGCTGTTCGCCGGAATCGAGGGGGTCATCGTCAGGACCTGCTGGCTGTTGTAAAGCGTCGTGACCGGCGCGAAATCCTTGAAGGGGTCGTAGGGAAGGCGAAGCAGCAGCGAGTTGAGTACAAAGGTGCTGCTCGACATCACGATGGCGTGCCCGTCCGGCGGCAATCTGAGCAGCGCTTCGTGGCCGATGACGGTGTTGCCGCCGGGGCGGTTCTCCACGACCACCGGCTGGCCCCACATCTCGGTGAGTTTCGGGCCGATGAGATGGGCGACCACGGTAGTGCCGCCTCCAGGAGGATAGGGAATAATGAAGTGGATCGGCTTGCCCGGAAACGCCTGCTGCGCGGCGCACACGCCCGCGAAAACCGCCAGCCCGCCAGTCAATGCAATTCGAGTCGCGACGCCGAAAAATCTCATGGTGTACCGTTCTCCTTTAGAAGCTGCGCTGCGCTAAGCGCTCAGATTACCGCACCAACCAAGGCGATGTTAGCGCCAGCTTGGTTCCTGAGCAGCCATGCAAGGTTTCCGCGGCCGGCAGAAACAAACGCCTTGTTCGCCACCCCCACGGCAGCATAGGCTCAGTATCCGCCTGCGGTCCGCGCTTTCCTTGATCTTGATCAATGGCCACGCCACCGGGCGAATAGCATCCTGTCCGCCGTCAATTGTCTTGGACTGAATCCCTAGTTGACCTGCAGCTTGAGGCGCTTTAGCTGCATCTCCCTTTTCGCGCGGGTTTCGTGGACCAATTGCGCGAACGGTTCGGGGGGAAGGGCATAGACCTCAAATCCCACGCCGTCAACGAATTTGTCCTTGAATGCCTGCACCGAAAGCGCCCGTCCCGCGTCCGCGGCAATCTTGTTGATGATCGGGCGCGGGGTAGCCGACGGAACCACGAACCC
>MEQV01000233.1:4124-6123 GCA_001770355.1 Betaproteobacteria bacterium RIFCSPLOWO2_02_FULL_62_17 | reverse complement strand
CTCCCCGCGCTGCTTCCAACAGCCGGCGCGAGATTTATGCGCCGGCGCTCTCAGCTATCGCGTAGCGTAAAATCAGCGCCATAAACGCAAAGGACTGCCGATGAACGTCAGAGCGCCCGCCGTGGCCGGAATGTTCTACCCGAGCGAGCCCGCGATGCTTGCGGGCGAGATCACCGAGTACCTCGACCAGGTTGGCGAGAACCGCTTGTGTCCGGGATTTCCCAAGATTGTCATCGTGCCGCACGCCGGTTTCATCTATTCCGGCGCGGTGGCCGCGCATGCCTATGATCTGCTGCGCCCGGCGCGCGGCGTGGTCAAGCGAGTGGTGCTGATGGGGCCCTGTCATCGCGTCGCCGTGCGCGGCCTGGCGCTGCCTGGCGCGAGCGCGTTCGATACGCCGCTGGGGCGCATCCCCATCGATGCCCAAGGCGAAGACCTCGTGCGCAAGTTGCCGCAGGTGTGCGTGATGCCCGCCACCCACGCGCAGGAGCACGCCATCGAAGTGCAATTGCCGTTCCTGCAGCAGGTGCTGGGACCGTTCTCGCTGCTGCCTTTCGTTGTCGGCGCGGCGAGCCCCGAGCAGGTGGCCGAAGTCATCGAAAAACTCTGGGGCGGCGAGGAAACGCTGATCGTCATCAGCTCCGACATGTCCCACTATCGTCCTTATGCGGCGGCGCGCGCGATGGATGAGGGCACCGCGAAGGCGATCGTGGATCTCGATCCCGGGATCAATCACGAGCAGGCCTGCGGCGCGACGCCGATTTCGGGTGCGCTGCTGGTGGCGCAACGGCGCGGCTTGAAGCCGCGGCTGCTGGATCTGCGCAATTCAGGCGACACCGCCGGCGGCAAGGATCGCGTGGTCGGCTACGCGTCCTTCGCGTTTGAAGATGAACGGCGAGGCTCGCCGCGCGCCTACTCCGCCGAGCATGGAAAGGTTCTGCTCGATGCGGCGCGCCAATCGATCGGCGCCGGTCTGGCTATCGCGCCCGTGCCTGAACTGCCCGACCACGCCTGGCTCAGGGAATTGCGCGCAAGCTTCGTCACCCTGAAACAAAAAGGGCGGCTGCGCGGTTGCATCGGCATGCTCGAGGCGACTCGGCCCTTGGGCACTGATGTCCTCGCCAATGCGCGCGCAGCGGCCTTCAGCGATCCGCGTTTCAAGGCGCTGACAAAGCCTGAACTTGCTTCGCTGGAAATTGAAGTGTCGGTTCTTTCACGGCCGGCGCGCATTATTTTCGAGGATCACGCCGACCTGCTGCGCCAATTGGAACCGGGCAAGGATGGCCTGATCATCGAGTCGGGCAGCGGCGCCGCGGCGCGTCGCGGCACCTTTCTGCCGCAGGTGTGGGAGAGCATTCCCGAGAGCGAGCAATTCATCGCCCAACTCAAGCTGAAGGCGGGCATGCCGGCTGACACACGCACCACGGCCTGCCGTTTCAAGCGCTACCGCGTGGTGAAGTGGACTGAATCCGGGGCATCGCGCGCATGAGCACCGGGCCCGCCGTTGATGTGTCCGCCGCCAATGCGCGTTACCCCGGCCGCTGGTGGCACATGCTCGAGGACGGCAGGCTGCAGTGCGACCTGTGCCCGCGCGATTGCCGTCTGCACCCGGGCCAGCGCGGCGCCTGTTTCGTGCGCATGCGCGGCGACAGTGACGGCGAGGACCGCGACCGGCTGTTGCTGACCACCTATGGGCGCTCATCCGGATTCTGCGTCGACCCTATCGAGAAAAAGCCGCTCAATCATTTTTATCCGGGAACCAGCGTGCTGTCGTTTGGCACCGCCGGCTGCAACCTCGCCTGCAAGTTCTGTCAGAACTGGGACATTTCCAAGTCGCGTGATTTCGACCGGCTCGCCGACCAGGCCGGTCCGCGAACCATCGCGCGTACCGCCGCGGAGCTGGGCTGCAAGAGCGTGGCATTCACCTACAACGACCCGGTGATTTTCGCCGAGTACGCGATGGATGTCGCCGACGCCTGCCGCGAGCTGGGCGTGCAAA
>MEQV01000233.1:3897-4033 GCA_001770355.1 Betaproteobacteria bacterium RIFCSPLOWO2_02_FULL_62_17 | reverse complement strand
GAAGGCGTTCACCGAGGATTTCTATTTCAAGCTCACCGGTTCTCACCTTGAAGCGGTGCTCGATACTCTGGTTTATCTGAAGCATGAAACGCAGGTCTGGTTCGAGATCACCACTTTGCTGATACCGGGATGCAAC
>MEQV01000233.1:2269-3884 GCA_001770355.1 Betaproteobacteria bacterium RIFCSPLOWO2_02_FULL_62_17 | reverse complement strand
AGATCGAGGCGCTGAGCCAATGGGTGATGAAAGAACTCGGGCCCGATGTTCCGCTGCATTTCACCGCGTTTCATCCGGACTGGAAAATGCGCGATCTGCCGGCCACGCCGCCCGCAACGCTGACGCGCGCGCGCGCGATCGCTCTCGCGCAGGGACTGCATTATGTCTATACGGGCAACGTCCACGATGCCGAGGGCGGATCGACGCTGTGCCCCCGCTGTCATAATGCCGTGGTGGTGCGCGATTGGTACAACATCCTCAACTACCGCGTCAGCGATCTGGGCAACTGCCTGGAATGCGGCGGGGCGATCGCCGGCCGATTCCAGAAATTCACCAAGCCGTTCGGCCCGCGGCGCGTGCCGGTCAGGCTTGCCGCGAGTACCGCATGACCGCAGCCACCGCCCGGTTGGGCGCTGCTTGCCAGGGCATGTCAAGGTTTCTGTCAGTATTGAAGGTCAACCCCGGGAAATGAGGTGGCGTTATGCCAAAATATCGAGCACATAAAGACGGCAGTGACAACAACGCAGGCAAACTGGAAGAGAAAAGACCCATGGAAGAAAACAAGACCAAGGCATTGCAGGCCGCGCTTGCGCAAATCGAGAAGCAGTTCGGCAAGGGTTCCATCATGCGCATGGATTCCGCCGCCGTAACGGATATAGACGTGGTGTCCACGGGGTCGCTGGGGCTGGATATCGCGCTCGGCGTGGGCGGCCTGCCACGCGGCCGGGTGGTTGAGATCTATGGCCCGGAATCCTCGGGCAAGACCACGCTGACACTCTCGGTGATCGCGCAGATGCAGAAGGTCGGAGGCACCGCCGCGTTCATCGACGCGGAGAACGCGCTGGATCCCCAGTACGCCGCGAAACTCGGCGTCAATATCGACGAACTGCTGATCTCGCAGCCGGACACCGGCGAGCAGGCGCTGGAGATCGCCGACATGCTGGTGCGGTCCGGATCGGTGGACGTGATCGTCATCGATTCGGTGGCGGCGCTCACGCCCAAGGCGGAAATCGAGGGCGAGATGGGCGAGCCGCAAATGGGCCTGCAGGCGCGCTTGATGAGCCAGGCCTTGCGCAAGCTCACCTCCAACATCAAGCGCACCAACACGCTGGTGATCTTCATCAACCAGATCCGCATGAAGATCGGCGTGATGTTCGGCAATCCCGAAACCACCACCGGCGGCAACGCGCTCAAGTTCTACGCCTCGGTGCGGCTGGACATCCGCCGCATCGGCGCAATCAAGAAGAACGACGAAGTCGTGGGTTCTGAGACGCGCGTGAAAGTGGTGAAGAACAAAGTGGCTCCGCCGTTTCGCGAAGCGATCTTCGACATTCTCTACGGCAAGGGCATCTCGCGCGAAGGCGAGATCCTGGAGCTGGGCGTCAAAGCCGACATCGTCGAGAAATCCGGCGCCTGGTACGGCTACATGAAGGAGCGCATCGGCCAGGGCAAGGACAACGCCCGCGAGTTTCTCGAGGAGCACGAGCCCATGGCCATGGAAATCGAGGCGCGCATCCGCGAGAAACTTGGCGTGCGCGGCGCGGCGGCGCAACCGGTCGGTGTCGAGGCCTCCTAGCGCGTCGCGGACCCTCAGGGGCGATGAACAACACGCCCT
>MEQV01000233.1:0-2204 GCA_001770355.1 Betaproteobacteria bacterium RIFCSPLOWO2_02_FULL_62_17 | reverse complement strand
AAGCTGGGGCCCCACGCCGAATCCGAGGAGGAATTGCAGGCGCTGCTCGATGCTTTGGCCGCGAAGCGCCAGTTGTCCGATGAGCGCTATGCCGACTCGCGCTCGCATCAGCTTGAAAAGAAATACGGATCGGCGCGCATCCTGCAGGACCTGAAGGCCCATGGAGTCGATGCGGAACTCGCCCGGCAGGCTGCGGCCGCGGCGCGCGGCGGCGATCTGGAACGCGCGCGCCAGATCTGGCGCAGGAAGTTTCGCGCTCCGCCCGCGAGCCGCGAAGATCGCGCGCGCCACATGCGTTTCCTGCAGTCGCGCGGGTTTTCGTTCGAAGTCATACGCGCGGTGCTGGAGGACAAGGGGGAGGAGGAATAATGGAAGGCGGCTGGTTCGACGAAATGCGCTCCGCGTACCTCTACCGCGAGATCTCCTCGCTGGAAAAAGGCACCCCGCGCGAAGCGCTGTTCCGTGAACTTGCCGGCGAAGCCGAATCGCAGGCCGCCATCTGGGCGAAGAAATCCGGCGCTCCGGCAGGCAGCTTCGAGCCGGACATGCGCACCCGCGTGGTGGTGTCGCTGCTGCGCCGCTACGGGCCGCGCGCGCTGCGCGGCATGCTCGCCGCGATGAAGGTGCGCGGCGTGTCGGTCTACACCCACGCCGCGCCCGGGCACCCCAGCCCCACCAGCATCGAGGACATGGCCTCGCGCCACAAGGGCATAGGCAGCGGGGGCAATCTGCGCGCCGCAATATTCGGCGTCAATGACGGGGCGGTCTCCAATGCGGGCCTGATACTCGGCATGGCGGGCGCATCCGCCGACGAGAAGGTGGTGCTGCTCTCGGGCATCGCCGGTCTGCTGGCGGGCGCCTTTTCGATGGCGGCCGGGGAGTATGTCTCGGTGCGCTCGCAGCGCGAGATGTACGAGCACCAGATCGACCTGGAGCGCAAGGAGCTTGCCGAATATCCGGAAGAAGAAGCCGAGGAACTGGCGCTGATCTATGCCGCGCGCGGCATGCCCATCGGGGAGGCACGCAGCTTCGCGCTGAAAACGGTGGCCGATCCGGAGCGCGCCTTGCTTACGCTGGCCCGGGAAGAGTTGGGACTCAACCCCGACGAACTGGGCTCGCCCTGGGGCGCGGCTTCGTCCTCGTTCGGATCGTTTGCCGTGGGTGCGATCATCCCCTTGCTGCCCTTCCTGCTGTGGCCGGGGCATCTGGCGCTGTGGATTTCCATTGCGGCAACCGCCATCGCGTTGTTTGCGGTGGGCGCGGCCATCAGCCTTTTCACCGGCCGCAGCGCCTTTCGCGACGGGTTTCGCATGCTTGCCATAGGCGCTTTGGCGGGGGCGGTCACTTATACTGTTGGATCGGTAATAGGCGTCGCAGTGATCTAATTACGGAACCCAAATGAAATCCGCCGAAATCCGCGCCCGCTTTTTGCAATTTTTCGAGGAGCGCGGCCACACCATCGTCGCCTCCAGTCCGCTGGTGCCCGGCAACGACCCGACCCTGCTGTTCACCAATTCAGGGATGGTGCAGTTCAAGGACCTGTTCCTGGGCAAGGAACAGCGGGCCTATAAGCGGGCGACCTCCTCGCAGCGCAGCGTGCGCGCCGGGGGCAAGCACAATGATCTGGAGAACGTCGGCTATACCGCGCGCCACCATACGTTCTTCGAGATGCTGGGCAATTTTTCTTTCGGCGATTATTTCAAACGCGATGCCATCCATTTCGCCTGGGAATTGTTGACCCGGGTCTACGCCCTGCCGAAGGAAAAGCTCTGGATCACCGTCTATCACGAAGACGGCGAGGCCTACGACATCTGGACTCGCGAGGTCGGCATGCCCCCGGAACGTTGCGTGCGCATCGGCGACCGCGGGCAGCGCAACCAGAGCGACAATTTCTGGCAGATGGCCGACACCGGCCCCTGCGGCCCCTGCAGCGAGATTTTCTATGATCACGGTGCGGGCGTTGCCGGCGGACCACCCGGATCGCCCGACGCGGATGGCGATCGCTACATCGAGATCTGGAACCTGGTATTCATGCAGTTCGAGAGGGATGAGGCGGGCGTGCTCACGCCGCTGCCCAAGCCCTGCGTGGATACCGGCATGGGCCTGGAGCGTGTCGCCGCGGTGCTGCAGGGGGTGCATTCGAATTACGAGATCGATCTTTTCCAGGATCTGATCCGCGCCGCGGCGCGCGAAACGCATACCAG
>MEQV01000232.1:5904-6491 GCA_001770355.1 Betaproteobacteria bacterium RIFCSPLOWO2_02_FULL_62_17 | reverse complement strand
CTCCCCTGCGCATCCCTCGGAGGGGAGCCATCGGAGCGGGTTGGTGGTAAATTGGGGACTTTAAATTTTCTATCCCCAAGTTCGCCATCAACGCCGACCACTTCGAACGGAGCTAATAATGAAGACTTGGCTGTTCCACGCCGATCCCGAATCCTATGACTTGCAAAAGGAAACCATCAAGGGTCGCGTCGATGATTGGCGTCCACGGGTATATGTCGATGAGATGGAAAAGGGAGACCGGGTCGTGCTGTGGCAATCGGGAACGAGTGGCGGTGTCCATGGATTTGGACATTTGGCTGGGAGATCCTACTTATCGAACAAAGAGCATCGTGTAAATATCTGTTACGACGAGCTGCTTGACCAGCCCGTCTTCAAAGCCAAGCTGCGGAACCATCCGGTACTTCGCAATCTCTCGATTCTGAAGATGCCGAACGGGAAGAATCCCAGCCGCGTGCAGGAGGAGGAGTACCGCGCTCTAGAAGATCTGATCGCAAGCGATGTGATCAATATCTTCAGCAATTATTCGCAGGAGGAAAACCGCTTTACGAACGGCCTGATCTCGCTTCTTGATCTGTCGAGACATTCCG
>MEQV01000232.1:5707-5812 GCA_001770355.1 Betaproteobacteria bacterium RIFCSPLOWO2_02_FULL_62_17 | reverse complement strand
GGTACCGCGGACTGCGGAACTGTGCGGAACAGATATCCGGATTCGTATTGAAACGAAAACTGAATCCGGCACCCTCAGGGAGGATCAGATACGCAGCCACCTCCA
>MEQV01000232.1:0-5614 GCA_001770355.1 Betaproteobacteria bacterium RIFCSPLOWO2_02_FULL_62_17 | reverse complement strand
ATCATGTGCTACACCTTGAGTGGCGACGGGTTTACGAGTTTTTTGAGCAGATTACGAAGGGCAGGCCGTCGGTCTTCAGGGAACTCGTGTCGCAGTATCTCACGCAGATCCGCGGCCGAATCTTCGATCAAGATTTCGCCGGGATCATCCAGAAGATCTCGTTTGGGGATATGTCCGAGGTCTATCCCGATACTTATCTCGATGAGGTCAAGAAGTGGTCCGACTGGAATACACCGAGGGAGTACAAGAAGCTCGATGGAACGGGGCGACGGCTCTTGCTGTACGACAAAACCCGCAGTGCTATCACGGTGGAAGCGGAAATCGGTAAGGTTGAGAAGTTCAAGAACGGCGGAGAGTTCCCGGTGAAAAACACGTTCGTGCCGGGCTCTCTGAAAATTGACAAGCAATTGGTTCCATTAGCCCGCATTCAAAAGATTCTAGGCTTCGAGAACTTCAAAAGCGGCAGAGCGGCCGCGTGGAACGTGACGCAAGAGCAGTACCGGCAGTTGGGTATATCGCGAACGCAGGGGGATCGGGGTCAGCGCTTTGCTTTATAGTCGCTCGCCGAAGGTCCGACCAATGAGGGAGTGGACACGCTATAAAGTAAAGTTCTGCTCCCATTGACTCTATGAGAAGTGGAATCGCACGCCATTGGTGACTTCGCACTCTATGTCCTTGCGCCGCTGAGAAATTGTGGACTCATCGCGCCGATCTCCGGGTAGCGCGCGAAATCGTCGACGTTGAAGGTCAAGATGTTTCCGATCTTGTGTTCCAACATCAGAGCCACGAGCCGTGCATCGTGCACCTGACGTCCCCGGACGGAATGCGAGGTGACCAGTTCTTTCCAGCGTTTGTAGACGGAGGCGAAGTCGTCGAGAACCCGGAACATCTTCTCGATCCGCTCGATCTCCAATTTGACCTTCTCGACCGTCATACCGAGGCCGTTGACCTCCGCAGGTCGGGTGGCCACGCTCCAGAACTCAATCAAGTTCTGCGCCGCAACACAGGTCTTGTCGCCCCGACGTTTTAGTTCGTCGACCGCACCAGCGGTGACTGGGTTAAGCGGATCTTGCGGAAGCACCAACCGGACGAGGATGTTGGTGTCGATCAGATAATCGCTCACCTACCGGTCGTCGTAAAGCGCTTCGCGACGCAGAGATTCGGCGGATGGAACAGGCGTCGTTCGGTCGTGCCCCTCGATCCACGCGTGGAATTCAAGTTCCCACTCCTCGACGGTCGTTGACTCAAAGAACGGTACCGGCGCGCGATCCTGCTTCGCGCGTATGGCCACCTCTACCGGACCGCGGATGTCGGACACTGGCTCGTCGAGCTCAATGTGGCGCGGATCATTCAGATTTCCATAGACAACGACTGTCTGTCCCATTCTTCATCTCCGGACGATAGATAGGCAGTTCACCCCCTCAATTTACCACTAACCTGTTCCGATCGCTCCCCTGCGGGGGTGCGTAGTCGCGTGCCCGCATCCACTTCTCGATTACCGCGAGCTGCGATCAGGGCGCGTACTTTCCGTCGTGCGAGGCCACCGACACGACCGCCGGCTTGTCGGAGCGGTTGCTCCAGGCGTGATTAGTGCCGCGCTGCACCACCACGTCGCCCGCCGCGAGTTTCACTTCCCGGGTGTCCAGTACCAGCGCGATCTCGCCCTCCAGCACCGCGCAGATATCGAGCGTGCGGGTTTTCTGCATGTAGGGGTGCGGCGCCTGCGCCGACCAGGTCGATGCGGCCGGTGAACCCATGGCCTTGAAGTACGCGTCGACATCGGCTCTGCCCACCCTGCCCTGCCACGCCTTGTCCGGAGGAAAATTGTAGACGCGCAGCACCGAGCCTTTCTCCGGCGGCTCGATGGCATGCGGCAGATGCAGCGTTTCGTTCACGATCTTTGCCGGGCTGCCGTCGGTCACCCACAACCGCGAGACCATGAAGCCGGGGCGCGCGGGATCGGTGCGGACGTCTGGCGCGGGGCCGTCGGCAATCACCGAGCCCTTGTTCGGGACGCGGTCGATGGTGACCACACGGCGCGCGGTCTTTGCGCCCGGCGGCAGCGCGCGGCCATCGAACGTCATCACGGCGTCGTTGCCTTGGGCAATGCCCTGCGGACCATCGGTGAACTTTGCCGCGAACATGTCGTACATCATGGTCGAGCCCGCCGCGTTGTTGCGAATCCACTGGTGCCACGCGCCCACCTGCACCACGATGTCGCCCTGCCGGATGGTGTGGTTGCCGTCATCCATTCCCAGGTCGCGCTCGCCCACCAGTTCAATCGCGTAGTCGATCGACTGTGTCTTGTGCATGTCGGTGGTGAATGCATTGCGGCCGCCGCGGTCCCAGGTGCGACCTGAAGGCAGTGGCTTGGGATCGTGCATGGCCACGGCATTCTGATCCTTGGCCGGATCGTAATTTTCCGGGCGGCCCGAGCTGCGGATCACGCGCACATGCCCGCCTTCGGGCGGCCCCGGAAAGTCGTATTTCATATTGCCGTCGTCGCGCTCACCGTACAGCGGCGCGGGACTCTCGGCCCACACCCAGATGTCCGACAGCAGGCTTGCCGCCGAACCATCCATGGATCGGCTGTTGGGCGCGGGGCTGTCCCACAGAACCTTCGAGCGCCCGCGTTCGTCGATGCCGGTGACCACGCGCCGTATGGCTGGTTTTATCGCGGATTCGGTTGCCACTTCTCAGTCCTCCCTGCGCAAGCCGGCAGCCGGAGACGCCCTAGCCACGGGCATCTCCAGCCGATCGGCGGGTATTGATATTATTTTTTCGCGCCTTCCCATTTCGCATGCAGGCTGCCCGGCGCGCGGCCGGTGACCACTTCGAGCACGTAGAACGAGCCGCCCTTGACTTCCGCCACTGCGGTCTTCAAGGCCTCGCGCAGCTCCGCGGGATTTTCCACGCGCGCGGATTTGGCGCCCAGCGCGCGGGCCACCAGGTGCGGAACCACGCCGTTGCCTTTGAAGCGCGTCTTCGCAAGATGCGGGCTGATGCCGGCATCGGTGGCGGGTATGGCACGGTTGTTCTTGACCACCAGCAGCACCGCGACCTCGGAGCGGATGGCGGTTTCGATGTCGATGGCGGTCTCGGCAAAGGCTTCCTCGCCGATGACACTGACAACCGTCTTGCTTGGATCGGCTTTCTTCGCGCCTATCGCGGCACCGATTGACCAGCCCATGGCGCTTTGCACGCCAAAGCCCAGGAACGAGCGGGGCTTGGTGGCGATGTAATGCTGGCAGGTGGTGCCGCGCACCGAACCGGCATCGTGCAGCACGATGCTCTCATCAGGGTTCAAGGCTTGCGTCAACTCCCAGGTGACGCGGTAGGGGTTGATCGGCGTGGTGTCGGCATGCAGCAGGGGGTCGGAGATTTCCACCCAGCGCGCGCGCAGGCCCGCGAGTTCTTCGATTCGCGCTTTCACCGGCGCGAGGCGTTCTTTGGACAGGCGCGCGCGCGCCGCGTCGATCAGCTGGCGCAGCACCACCGAGGCGTCGCCGCAAATGCCCACATCGGCGATCTGCTCCTTGTGCAGTTCGTCCGCGTCCACATCCACCTGTATGTGTCTCGTGCCCTTGGGCAGCGCGGCGGTGGTGGCGTGCTGCTTGAAGCCCGCGCCGACAGTGAGCACCACATCGGCATTGGCGGCGGTAATGGTGGCCTGCAGTGAGCTGTAGAGCGCCCGGCTGAAGCCGCCGATGCCCAGCGACAGCGCATGGTTCTCGGGGAAGGCGCTCTTGCCGTTGAGCGTCGTGGCCACAGGCAGGGTGAGCAGTTCCGCCAGTTCTACCAGGTCCGCGCTCGCCTTGCTGCCGAGCACACCCGCGCCGACGTACACATAGGGGTTCCTGGCGTTGCCGAGCATATCGATTGCCGCCTGCACCGCCGCCGGGTCGCCGCCTGAGCGTATGCGCGGGCGCGAGCTTACCGGCTCGTAGTGAAAATTCTCGATGGGCATGGAGGTCACGTCGTAGGGTACGCCGATCACCACCGGCCCCGGCCGCCCCGAGCGCAGCTTCACGTAGGCGCGGCGGATGACGTTGGCCACCTGAGAAGGATCGTTAATCATCGCCACCCATTTGCTCACCGGGCCGAACACGTCGGCCAGCGGAATTTCCTTGGTCTGGCGGCGCGGCGAAGAGTAGCGGTTGTTGTGCCCGGCGAAGAACAGCACCGGGGTCGAGTCGCCCCAACTGTTGACCCAGCCGCCCAGCAGGTTGGTGGCGGCAGGGCCGGCGTCGGTAAAGACGATGCCGGGGTTGCCGGTGACGCGCGCATAGCCGTCGCAAATATCCACCGCGACCCGCTCCTGGCGCACGTAGATCATCGACATGTCGGGATTCATCGACAGCGCGTCGGCGATGTGGCCGACCGATTGTCCGGTGATACCGGCCGCCAGGCGCGCGCCCTCGGCGACCACTGCTTTACTGATTGCTTCTGCGACGTTCATTGGAAACTGCTCCTCTTATTGACGGTGACTGCACAAAATGGTTGAGCGGCCCCCGGGCGGGGCGCCGGAAATTCGGATGCCGATCGCTTGTTACTCTGCCTTGATGCCGGTGGCGCGTATGACCTTACCCCAGCGCTCGGTTTCCTGCTTGATGAATGCCGCCATTTCCACCGGAGAATTGCCGACGCCCTCGATGCTCAGGTCAGAAAGAATTTTGGTGACATCAGGCTGCTGCATGAATTCCCGAATGGCGCCGGATAGTTTTTCCGCGATGGCGGCGGGTGTCTTGGGCGGCGCCACCATGCCGAACCAGCTGGTCGCGGCGAAGCCGGGGATGCTCTCGGCGATGGTCGGGATGTCGGGCAGCGGCGCCATGCGGCGCTCGCCGGCAGCCGCGATCACGCGCAGTTTGCCGGCCTTGAGCAGTTGCTGCACCGTGCCCAGGCCGACGAAAACCAGATCCACCTGCCCGCCGACCAGGTCGGTCAGCGCCGGCGGTATGCCCTTGTACGCCACGTGCGTGATCTTCACGCCGGTGGCGAGCTTCAGCATCTCCAGCGTCAGGTGCATGTTGCTGCCGTTGCCGTTCGAGGCGAGATTGAGCTTGTCGGGATTGGCTTTGGCGTAGGCCAGCAACTGCTGCAGATTTTGCGCCGGCACCTTGGGATGGGACACCAGGATGAGCGACTGCGCCATGAGCACCGACACCGGCACGAACGCGTCCGGGTCGTAGGAGAGCTTCGGATTCAGCGCCTTGTTGATCACCAGCGGCCCTTCGCCGGTGACCAGCAGTGTGTAGCCGTCCGGGGCGGCTTTGGCGACATAGTCGGCGCCGATATTGGCATTGGCGCCGGCGCGGTTCTCCACGATCAGCGGCTGGCCCCAGCGCTCGCGCAGCTTGTCCGACACCAGCCGCGCGATGCGGTCGCCCATGCCGCCGCCGGGCGGAAACGGCACCACCACCTTGATGGGCTTGGAGGGGTACTCCTGCGCGATTGCCGGCAGCCAGAGCGCCGTCACCGAAAATATCGATACTGCCGCGAGCAGATGGCGCATGAGGTCAGCCCTCCCTTGTATTCCATGCTTCATGGACTAATCGGCTTGATCCGTATGACTGGGAATCCGGATTCAATTATTGCTAATGGGTGTCAAAGC
>MEQV01000231.1:21227-21807 GCA_001770355.1 Betaproteobacteria bacterium RIFCSPLOWO2_02_FULL_62_17 | reverse complement strand
AAGTTTCGCATGGAGCAACAAGGATTATCGCCCGCAGATCTACAACCGTTCATCGGACCAAGCGGACGGGTTTCCGAGGTACTCAACCGCAAACGTCCGCTAAGTTTGCGTATGGTGAAGCGCCTTCATGATGGGCTGCGCATCCCTTACGAAAGCCTGCTGGCCGGCGTACGGTGATCATTCCCGATTAGGCCATTCAGCGCGGAACGCGGCGATGGCCGCCACGATCAAAACCTTCCGCACCGCTCCTACTCCTTGATCAGGATGCGCCCGGCCACCTCGTCGTCGAGTGCGAACCCGAAGCCGGGCAGCAGCGGCGTCTTCAGACACACGCCGGCCTCGGTGATCACTTCCTCGAATGCCGGCGACTTGAACAGCGCATGGCCCTCCAGCTCGCTGCGCGGCGCCACGTACTCGATCCACATGACGTTCGGAAACGCCGCCGCGGTATGGGTGTTGACCTCCGGGAACTGCCAGGGCGACACCGGCACGCTCTTCGCCGCCGCGTAGGCGTTGATCTTGAGCCAGTCGGTGAGGCCGCCGGTGGCGAGGTGGCTCGGCTGGGCAATGTCCACGGCGC
>MEQV01000231.1:20094-21176 GCA_001770355.1 Betaproteobacteria bacterium RIFCSPLOWO2_02_FULL_62_17 | reverse complement strand
CGGCGATGCGGGTGTGGCCGGCGCGGCCGCGCACCTTCACGTAGCCGGGAATGTCGTCCACCGGCACGGGTTCTTCCAGCCAGTAGACGTCGTAGGGTTCCCATGCCTTTAACTGCTGGATGGCGGTGTCGGCGCTCCAGGTGCCGTTCACGTCCACCATGATCTTCACGCCGGGCCCGACCGCCGCGCGCACCGCGCGCACCCGCGCGACCGCATCTTTAAGTGAAGTCGCCGGGAACGACGCGCGCAGCTTCAACGCGCGGTGCCCGTGCTTGACCAGTTTCGCCGCCGACTGCCCGAGCTTGTCCGGCTCCATATGGAATCCGGCGGTGCAGTAAGTCGGGATATGCTCGCGGCGCCCGCCGAGCAGGTCGCACACCGGCACGCCGGCGATCTTGCCCTTCAGGTCCCACAGCGCCAGGTCCACCGCGCACAGGCACATGCGGCCGAAGCGCCCGCGCACCTGCCGCCAGGTGGATTGGTACATCAGCCTCCACAGGGCCTCGGTATGCAGGGGATTCTGGCCGAGCAGAAGATTGCGCAGATTGCCGCGGATGTAGCGCGCCAGCAGGTCGCCCGCGGTGCCGTGCGCGGCGATGCTCGAGTACAGGAATCCCAGCCCTGCGGCACCCTCGTCGGTGCGGATCTCCACCACCAGGGTCTCGCGTCCCACCGACAGGTCGGGGACGGCGACGCCCGCGTTGAAGCGCCGCACCGTGACTTCGGAGATCTTCATGGCTTGGCTCCGGACTGCTTCGCGATCGCGGCCCAACGCAAGACCCCGTCACGGATGCGCGCTGCCAGCACGTCGGGCGGCACGTGCGCAGGCATTCCGCCCGCGGCGTCGAAGGCACGCCGCGTTTCCTCCAGCGCAAGCGCCGATTTCACCGCGTCGCTCAGGCGGCCGACGATACTCGTCTGAGTGCCGGCCGGCGCGACGATGAACTGAACGGAGGGCATGTCGAACCCGGGCAGGGTATCGGCGAGCGACGCCCAGTCCGGCGCGACACGGAGCTTGCCCGGGCTGGTGATGGCGATGACGCGCAGTTTCCCGGCCTTCGCCTGCGGCATCGCCGCCGCGA
>MEQV01000231.1:16847-20076 GCA_001770355.1 Betaproteobacteria bacterium RIFCSPLOWO2_02_FULL_62_17 | reverse complement strand
GCAATACGCCTGCTATCAGATCGGGCACGTAACCCGCCGCGCCCTTGTACGGAACGTGGACGATCTGCAGCCCCGCCGCCGTTTTGAACGACTCCATCGCCAGGTGGTGCACCGAGCCCACTCCCGGGGAGCCGTAGTTGAGCTTGCCGGGGCTTGCCTTGGCGAGCGCGATCAGCTCGGCGGTGGTGTGCGCCGGGAGATTGGGATTGACCGCGATCACCAGCGGATCGGTCACCGTGCCGGAGACCGGCGCGAAGCTTTTTACCGGATCGAAAGTCAGGTTGTCGTAAATACCCGGCGAGATCATCAGCGAAGTCGTACCGTAGAGCAGCGTATAGCCATCCGGGACGGCTGCGGCGACCGCGCCGGCGGCGATCGTTCCGCCGGCGCCGGCACGGTTCTCGACCAGCACCTGCTGGTTGATGACCTTGGAGAGACCTCCGGCGACAATGCGCGTCGAGGCGTCGAGGCCGCCGCCGGGCGCAATGCCGACAATGAGGCGGATCGGCTTCGCGGGATAGGGTTGCGCGTGCAAGGGTTGAGCGTGCACGAAGCCCGCGACGAGGGCACAGGCAAGAAATAAAGGCAGGGCGGGTTTCATCGAAGGCCTCCTCCGTGAGGGAAGACCGATTATGCCTTCAGGAGTTTCGTCATGCCCTTGGCGCGGGCAATCGTGCCCGGCGCACGGGCGGTAAACGCCGCATCATCTCCGGCCTCCTCCAGGCAACCCTCCAGCAAGTTTGGCGGCATTAAGCATTACCGTCATCGGCTCGATGGGCGATTCGACGAACGCGTGATGCAGATAGAAGCGTTTCGCCTCCGCGCTGATGGCATGACACACCAGCGCGCGAATACCCATCTCGCCCGCCAGCCTGATCGTGCGCAATACCGCATCCTTTAGAAAGTCCGCGCCCAAGCCGCGTCCGCGTCGCCTTTTGGCTCGCCTCACGACGACCAGAGCACCTCGCTACCCGAGGCCGTGACCGCCACCATCGCCGAGACGATGGCGTGATGGCCGCCTTCGTCCGAAACGCCGGCGCGAAGCGAACAGACATCGCCCGCCTGCAGTGTTTCGCCGGAGGATACTGATAGCCGCGGCGCTTCTTCCAGGGAGAGGCCGATGCCGGTGCCCACGCTGCCGGCGGTAACCGGGTGTTCGCGGCTCCCGGCTAGACCGTCCTTCAGTTTTTTGTCAAGGTCGGCGGCTTTCGCGCCGGCCCTGGCTGCGCCGACCAGGCCCTGCAATGCCGCACGCGCTTTGTCGGCCGCCGGGTTCGCTGCCGTCGACAACGACACGTGGCCTTCGGCCCAGTAACCGTTGAACCTCACCGAGAGGAACGCCTGCAGCGGGTCAACCACCTTGTCCACCGGCACGAGGAACGGCCGCAGCGTCCTGCCGCCATCAAGGCTCAGCAAGGAACGCACCTCCTGCGCACCCATCTTGTTGCCGACACGCTCGGCCTCGATGACCGCCGCGGTGACGCCGCGCCCCGCGCCATGCGCCTCTTTCAGCTTGTCGGCCATGGCACGCAGGATCGCGCAGCCCTGGCGTATCACCGCGAGCTCGCGCGGGCGCTTGTTGCGCATCAGCGCGCGGATGACTTCGCCCGCCTGGCGCGCCGCCTCTGCATCGACGAGTTCGTCGACGGAATTGCGCAGCGCGAGACGCAGGTTCTCGCCGCCGACGAACGCGATCGGCGCGTTGATCGCAGCCTTCCATTCGGCAAGCGCCTTGCCGGGCTCGGAGAGCGGCCTCGGGGGGGTACTTATCCATGTCTGGCGCGCTGCGATGGGCATCATGTTGCCCGCGCCCGCAACGTAGAGCCTGGCCTCGCCGCTGCGCGGGATGATGGCGAGCGCATCGCGCAGCTTGGGCACGAAATTGGTGAGGTAGACGAGCTCGGAATTACTGCGCCGGTCGCCGAACGCGGCGATCGCCGCGGCATTCGCCGGCAGCCGTTTCCAGAGCTCGGCCAGGCGCGCGTCGAACTCTTCCTTGGGCAGATGCTGCGGCTCCCAATCGTAGTGGCCGATCAGCAGCGTTGAGTGCATGGTTTGCATTGATTTCTCCTGCTGCTAAACAGCCACTTCGTACAACCGCGCCATGTCGCGTGTCAGCGTTTCGGCGCCGTTCGCGGTGATGAGCGTTGGCTCGCCGCACATCATGTAGCCGGTCTCGGGCAGATATTGATTGGGGTGGATGACGAAGAACATGTCCTCCTCGAGAACGATGTCGTTGTCGGGTGCCACGTCGCCTGGCAGGCCCGATCCGAAGCCCAGGCCGTGGCCGCGGCGCTTGATATGGGGCGGGTGGCAGTACTGCCCGTAACCTTCGGCTTCGAGCTCCGCGTTGATGGCGTTGCACACCTGCGACATCCGGTTGCCGGGCCTCGCCTGGGCGATGCCCTTTTTCATCGCATGCACCAGCAGCGCGTACTTCACTTTCACCGCTTCGCTCGCGGGCCCCAGCGATACTGTTCGGCAGATCTGCGCCATCTGCCCCTCGTAGCTCGGCGTCAGCTCGCCGATCACCAGGTCGCCCTTTTCCAGCACCCGCCCGCAGGGCGTTTGCACCGCCATGCTGTGCGGGCCCGAGGTCATCATGTAGAAGTTGTCCTCGGCGCCGAGGGATTTTGAATACCAGCGCAGCTCGGCGGCAAGGTCGTCCTCGCGCATGCCGGGCTTGACGATGGAAAGCATGTACTCCTGCGTCTTCTCGGCGATGTCCGCCGCGCGCCGGGCCCGGCCGATTTCCTCCTCGGTTTTGCGGCGCGTTTCGCGCAGTACGATCGCATCGACGCCTTTGGGCTCGCCGTCAATGAGCTTGCGCACCGCCGTCTCGAACGCGGCCGGCATGCCCGCGAGGCCGGCGACGGCGATGCGGTTGCCGGGAATCTTCCTTTTCTGCAGGGTGCGGCCCAGCTCGCCGATGAGGTCATCGGTCGCGACAGCGCCGGGCACGCGCTCGGCGGCGCGCTCGGCTTCCCATGCAGGGCTCGTGATCAGGTGCAGCCCGCCGTCCGCGCCCAGCATCGCCACCGAATCGCCGACAGACTTGAAGTGGGAAAGCAGCATCACCGGGTGCGGCTTTTCGATGAAATGGCCGTTGTCGTGGAAGCCAAGCAGCAGCTCTACGCCCTGTTCCTTCATCGCGTCGATCACCTTGTCGCGTCTTTGCTGGATGTTCATCGCTTTTTCCTTGTGTTCATTCCTGTGTTCATCACTGCAT
>MEQV01000231.1:4977-16762 GCA_001770355.1 Betaproteobacteria bacterium RIFCSPLOWO2_02_FULL_62_17 | reverse complement strand
ACCAGCTTGTCGGCGCGTTCGATGTTGGGCGCGCCGTTCTGCAAGGCGCGCGCCGCCGAAGCCGGACGTACCAGGGACTGCGCGGCCGCCGCGTATTTCTCGAATGGCACCAGGTCCGCAGGCGCGGCGCCGAGCTTGATGCACAAATCGAACACGAAGTTGTAGACCGAGCGCGACGCCTCGAGATCGGTATGCACCGCCTCCTGCGCCGTGCGCATGCCGTCCTCGGTGACGCAGCGGTAATTGCCTGAAAGCAGCATGGACCACTTGGCGAGCGGAACGAAGATCGAGTCGTAAACCTTGAATTTCACGGGCAGTTCGATCTTGCCCTCCGGCGTATCGAAGCGAGCTGCGTCGACGTCTTTTTCCAGCTGGCGAAGGATGGCGGTCGACTTTTCATCGTCGAAGCGCGCGCATTTGAAGTTGGTCGGCAGCGTGACCATCAACACGTTGGCAGGCTCCCCCGGCGGACGGATTGCCTGCGGATCCGGGCTGTTCAGCGTCATGGTCTTGGGATCGAACGAATCCCACACGCGCGCGTCGGTGTAAGCGGCCTCCAGCGCCGCGTAATCGAGGTCCGGAATTCGTTTGGTATAGGGCAACGGCGGCATATTCATGATCGACATGCAGGGCACGCGCGACTTGGCCACCGCGTCGAGCAACTCGCGCACCCCGGGCGAGCGGTACTGCGGCTCCTGCATGCACAGGCCGACCAGGTCGTATTGTTTCGGATCGACGCCGGTCGCTGGTCCGGCCGTGACTTGTCCGGGCAAGTCGCGCGATTCCAGCACCACCGGGTCTTTGCGTCCACGCACCGGGAGCCGCACCTTGAAGCCCTCGGCGTTGATGAGATTGGCCTCTTCGGGCAGGCAGACGAGGTGAATCGAATGACCACCGAACAAAAGCTTGGAGGCGAGCAGCGACCCGTAGGAGGCTCCCATAAGAAGAATGTTGCAGGCCATGCGGATTGTCCAATCAAAAGTTATTTGGAAAGTTTTCTTGACAGCAGAAAAGATCGGCTCCTCTCCGGCCCTTGAAGGAATGCAATGCTATTGCGGATGGACGCGGGATGCAATGGCGCTACTGACAGATGCCATGCGGGGCAGAACAATCGTCACTCCATGACCTTGACCCGCCTGAACGCGGCCCAGAGCTGTTCGAATTCTCCAACCGCGGCGGCCGTTCGATGGTCACCGGATTGAACTTCGGCAAGGGCAAGAACATGGCCTGCAGCTCGCCGGTCGACACATGGGTCATGCCGAGCGTCAGGTTGTTGTAGGGCACGTGCGTCATGCGGATGCCGGCCATGGATGAAAACATCTCCATGGCCAGGTGCAGGGTGCCGCCGTTGCCGTTCGAAGCGTAGTTCAGCTTGCCCGGCCGCTCTTTCGCATAGGCGATGAATTCCTTCACCGAATTCGCGGGCAGCGAGGGGTTGATCACCAGCAGCGAGGCGCTGCGCGCGAACGGCGCGACCGCGACGAAATCCCTGGCCGGGTCGTAGGAGAGCTTGGCGGTGAGGTGCGGGACGATGGCGAATGACGCGGTGGCGCCCGAGAGCAGCGTGTAGCCGTCCGGCGTGGCCCGGGCGACGAATTCGGTGCCGAGGATGCCGGCGGCGCCGGGTTTGTTTTCGACGATGATGGGTTGGCCCAGCGAACCCAGGCCGGTGCCGAGTATGCGCGATACCGTGTCGACCGCAGCCCCCGCGCCGAACGCGATAATCAGGCGGATGGGCTTGTTCGGATAGTTCGACTGGGCACTCGCGGTGCCGGTGATCGGCATCGCGACGCACATGGCCAAGGGCAGGAACGTCAGTCTCCGGGATAAGGTGTAGCGGCTCATAATTTCTCCGGTCAAGGTAGTAATAGGGTAGCTTAGTCGGTCAGAATCGCGAAGTCGAAAAGGAGATGAAAATCATGTGGCCTGGAACTTTCCACGGCATGAGCGAATTGGTCCCCTCGTACCGCACCGTATCAAGGGCACCTTCCGTATTTCCGGATCGGCGTCTTGCGGCGCGCTGCATGCTGCTTGCGTCGCTGTTCCTCGCTGCGTCGAGCTTGCCGCGGCCCGCGGGCGCGCAGTCGTTTCCGCAGAAGCCGATTCGAATCATCTCCCAGTATCCGGCGGGGGCCATAGTCGATACGCTGACGCGGCAGTTGGGTCAGGAGATGGCGGACCTCCTGAAATCCAGCCCGGTGCGCTATCAGTTCTGCGTGCATGCCGGCGCTATTCATGGCTACGCGCTGCCGGACCGCGATATCTATGACAAGCAGGCAGCGGAGCGGGACTGGGAACATATCTTCGCGATGTTTCACCGGCAGATTCCGGCCTACGCTGCATGAAGCCCGGCATGCCGCGCGTTCCCCAGTTGAAAGTCGAAGACCTGTCCGAGCAGCAGAGGAAACTCGCCGCGGAAATCGGTGCAAACCGCGGCGGTGACCTCGCCACGGGCGGGCCTTGGGGATTGCTGCTTCGAAATCCCGAGTTGTGCGAGCGCGCCGCGTTATTGGGCACCATGCTGCGCGATGGAACTTCGGTGCCAAAGCGTCTATCGGAGCTTGCGATTGCCATGGTTGCCCGCCATTGGACCGCCCAGTACGAGTGGCGGGCGCATGCGCCGCAGGGATTGAATGCGGGACTGTCGGAGGACGTGATCGAAGCGATCCGGCAACGGCGGCGGCCGGAATTCACCAAGCGCGACGAACAAGCGACCTATGAATACGTGAGCGAGCTCCTGGAGAAAAAGCGCGTGAGCGACAAGACCTATCAGGCGCTTGTGGCCGAGATTGGCGTCAATGCGGTCATCGAGATCACCTCTGTCGCGGGCTTTTATGGTCTTGTGGCCATGCTGATCGTCGGCCTGGAGGTCCCGTTGCGCGAGGGCGTCACCCCGCCACTTCCCGAATGACGCAGGCACTGCAGCAGTGAACGGCTCGCCAGCGAAGCGCATTCCGGCGCTTGAATCCGCCGCGGACCGTGGCAGACGTGACTGTGGGTCGCTCAGTCAGCCTTGAGCTTGTTGGCCCTGATCACCTCGGTCCAGCGGCGTTCCTCGAGATCGAGCAGCCGCCGGGCTTCATCCCCTGTCGCGCCGATGGCATCGAGATTGCTCTTGACGAGCACCGCGCGAAATTGTGGGGTGGCCAGAACGGCATTAACACCCTGCGCCAGCCGCGCGACGATGTCGGGCGGGGTGGATTTCACGACGAAAAGACCGATCCACGAGACGATGTCGTAATCGGGATAACCCGACTCGGCGATGGTGGGCACATCGGGATAGGCGGCTGTGCGCTTGCTGCCGGTGGAGGCGATGGCGCGCACGCGGCCGTCCTTCAGGAACGGAGCGAGGATCGAGGGCCCGAGAAAGATCATGTGGATCCGGCCGCTGACGACGTCGTTCATTGCCGCGCTGCCGCCCTTGTAGGGCACGTGCACAAGATCGATCTTGGCCAGCGCCTTCAGCATTTCCCCGGACATGTGCAGAATGGTGCCGACGCCGGCGGAGGAATAATTGAGTGTCCCCGGACTGGCGCGGGCCAGCGTCACGAGCTCCTTCAGGTCGCGCGCCGGCAGCGCCGCGTTCACGGCGAGCAGGGAGGTCGATCCGGTCACGATCGACACCACCTCCAGATCGCGCTGCATTTTGAAACTGGCTTTGGGATTGAGGATGGGGGTGATGATCACGCCGGAGTTGTCGAGCAGAATCGTGTGGCCATCGGCGGGCGCCTGCTTCAGGGCATCGATGGCGACGGCGCTTGCCGCGCCGGTGCGGTTCTCGACCACGACGGATTGACTGAAGTGCTCGGCGAGATTCGCGGCAATCTGCCGGGCGGTGACGTCCAGCAGGCCGCCCGGGGCGTAAGGCACGAGGATGCGCATCGGCTTGCTCGGAAAGGTCTGCGCCTGCGCAATGACAGTGTGCAGCAGAATTAAAGCTACAAACAAGCGAACCATTTGCGTCTCCCCTCTGAATCAAGCGCCCGTTAGCGATAATACTGCTAGAGAATGTAGCCGCGCTCGCGCCAGTAGCGCTCCGCCGCTGGATGAAACGGCACGTCGAGCGGGGTGTCGAGCGCATCGATGCACATGCGCTCCACCGGCAGCGGGCCGTCGCCCTGCCAGGGGATCAGGTGCTTGCGCGCATCGAGCGCCGCGCAGATCTGGATGACGCGCGAGTCGGCAAGCTCCGCGTGCGTGTAGACCGGCCAGCCGCTGAAATCGATGCTCGATACGTCCCGCGCCAATCCCGGGAAAGCCTCCTTGCTCAGGATGCCGCGCCGAAACCCTGTCGCCTCAAGTTTGCGCAGCGTCGCCTCCCTGAGCGGCAGTATGGTCATGCCCGCGGCCAGCGCCTCATTGACCCAGGAATCCGTGGCCTCGTCGAAAATGGCGTCGGCCGCGCCGCGCACGACGGCCGCGAATTTGGCGCTATCCGGCAACGGCATCATGCCCTCCAAGCGTGTCGAACCGCCCCAGGCGCGCATCGCATCAAGCGAAAATCCGGCGGCGGCGGTGATGTGATCGAGGATCGGATGCAGGCCGTGGCGCGGGTCGCCGCGCAGCAGGACCTTTAACGGAAACTTCCGTTCGGCAATTTCCTCGACCGACCTGAGCCCGGTGTCGTTTCGCACGGCGAACACGCATTGGTCGTGCGAGGGAATGACTGTAATGGTCCGCACCGGCAGCGGCGCCTTGAAGGGTGCGTGCCCGCGGTAAGCGAGCGTCAGCGCCGCCGCAGGATTGCAGATGGCGAGGTCCGCCTCGCGATTGACCAAAGCCTCAAAACCCTCCATCGTTCCGGAGCCGTACAGCGACAGCGCCCATTCGCTGGCACCCTGTTCGCGCAACATCACCTTCGCCTGGCGCAAGCCCCAGTCCGGCCCGGCCACGAGCTCGGAGGCGATCTCGAGCATCAGTTTGGAGCGGATGGTGATGGCATTGGCCCAGGGGCTTGCAGCAGACATGATTATTCCAATCAGAGTATTAAAATTATCCGTTATAGCACGTTAGATATGAATAAAATTAATTAAAAGTTTTGAATTATTGCCTAAATGCAGGCGCGGCTCACGTCTCCACGGTTTCCGGCCTCACGGCAGCCATTAGGGGCGTCAACAGATTCATTGGATCAACGTTGCCTTTATACACGTTGAGTTTTGTGGATTCCAATGGTTCGGAAAATCGTGATGGCTGAAGCGCCGGAGGCATCAATTGCGAGGCATATTGTGGTGCTGCGCGGACAAAAGGTGATGCTCGATTTCGATTTGGCAGAACTGTACGGTGTGCTGCTAAAAGTGCTGATTCAATCGGTCAAGCGGAACGGCAATCGGTTCCCTGGGGATTTCATGTTTCAGCTTACACATCAAGAGCTTGCAATCTTGAAGTCACAATTTGTGACTTCAAGTTGAAGTAGTTACAAAGCGGACAAATAGCTCAGTTCGCCAAGAGCAGTTTCTGAACATGGGCTGTATGGCGTCAACAGATTCATCGGATCGACGTTGCCCAAATACACGTTGATATTCGGGGATTCCCATGGACGCGAAATGTCCCTCTATCTTATTTGATATATCATCCCAATCGTGAACGGGAAGCAGGTTCTCGCCAGGCTGAAAGAAGCCGGATGGGAACTTATCCGGGTCGAGGGCAGCCATCATCAGATGGGAAAAGATGGCAAGCGCACTTCGATTCCTGTTCATGGCACGAAAGACCTGAAACCCGGCACGCTTGCCGCCATCCAGCGTCAGACAGGAGTCAGGCTGAAATGAATCTGCTTTATCCCGCGAAGTTCAAACGGCAACCCGATGGCGGTTTTACCGTTCTGTTCGTGGATCTGCCCGAAGCTATCACCGAGGGCGATACCTTTGACGAAGCCATGCTTCGTGCCCAGGAGGTATTGAGCATGAGCCTGCGTGGCCGCATCGATGACGGGCAAGCTATTCCATTGCCTTCGGCCTTGAAAGGCAAGCAAGCACATCTGGTGGCGCCCGATGCACTGGCCCAGTCGGCGGTTCTGCTTCGAATCGCACGCGGCGATCGGCCGCTGGCGGAACTGGCCCGCGCGATGGAAACGTCCTGGGCCGCAGCCCAACGCCTGGAAGACCCGCATCATTGGCCCAGCCTGAAACAGCTGGAACGCGCGGCCAAAGTGTTGGGCAAGCGGCTGGTACTGTCTCTGGAATAGGCGAGCTACGGCTCACAGACAGGTCTTAGCGGACAGCTGTCCTGATAAATGTGTGCTGTCGCACAGAATACCCCGTGGGGGAGGTATCTAATATTTTCGAGAAAAACCGATCCGGCAGTTGGTGCCTTGGCGGAAGTGTTCGTTCGGTGTCAACCAAACAAGAGGCTAGGGGGACAATATGCAACACCTTCTTCGGGGATTTCAATGGATCAACCACTGCGTCTTTTGATAGTAGAGGATTCGACAGACGACGTAGAGTTGCTGATACATTCATTGCGTAGCCAAGGCTACCAAGTGTTGTCGGTCGCAGTTGATACCCCTATGAGCATGCGCGCCGCGCTTGAGGGGCAGGAATGGGATCTGATTATTTGCGATCAATCCATGCCCGGTTTCTCGGCCCCAGCGGCACTGGCGATAGCCAAAGAATTGCGTCCGGATGCACCATTCATCATTGTCTCCGGGGAAATCGACCTCAACCTGGCCGTTGCACTAATCAAACTCGGTGCGCAAGACTATGTACAAAAGAGCCAATTAATACGCCTCGGCCCGGTGATCGAGCGTGAGTTGCGCGACGCCAAGTTAACCCATCGACATAAACTCGCCGAGGACAGGCTACACGAGAGCCAAGAACTTTTTCGGGCGATCGTCGAGAACGTCGGTGACCTCGTCGCGGTACTCGACACCGACGGCTCGCGCCTTTATAACAGTCCTTCGTACCGACCGCTGTTTCGGGAAAAAGATATTCGGCAGGGCTCAAACTCCTTCCTGGAAGTGCATGCCGACGACCGGGAGCGGATCAAGGAAATCTTTCGTAGAACCGTAGCGACGGGAGTCGGCGAGTGTGCCGAGTTCCGATTTGTCCTCAAAGATGGAAGCATCCGTCATATGGAGTCCGACGGTCACGCAATCCGGGGTGCCGACGGCAAGGTGTCCAAAGTAGTTGTCGTCTCTCGTGATATCACCGAGCTAAAGCGCGTGGAAGCCGATTTGCGGGAGATGGCTGCCACCGATATCCTGACGGGCCTTCCCAATCGGCGACATTTCCTCGCTCAGCTGGAGCAGGAATTGGCGCGTGTACGTCGAGTCAAAGCACACTGCGCCTCCATCTTGATGCTCGACGCCGATAATTTCAAGCTGGTAAATGACACCTTTGGCCATGCCACCGGGGACAACGTCCTTAGACACCTCGCCGCGTTAATGCAAAATGAACTCCGCAAGATCGACACTGTAGGTCGCATCGGGGGTGAGGAGTTCGCCGTTATTTTGCCCGGAGCGGCCCTTCCTGCGGCCGAGGTATTCGCCGAACGACTGCGAAAGAAGGTAGCCGAAACGCCGACGGCGCACGAGAACGGATTAATCCCGCTAACAGTTAGCATTGGCGTTACGGAATTGAAAGCTAGCGATGCGAGTGGTGGCGACGCGCTCGTTCGCGCGGATCGAGCGCTCTACCACGCCAAGGAATGCGGGCGCAACAAAGTTACGGTTGAACGCTGAGAAATTTCAAAAAAGCGGAATATTCATTTCATCGAGATCGAAACAGGTTGTACTTCATTCACCGGCGGGGCTGTGCGTATCTGCGTGGCAGCGCACTTAACTCTGGCTGCCATACCCGTAGAATCTGCAGATGACACCGCTCGTTCAACGTGCCGCCGCTTTTTCCGGTGAACAGTTTCGCCGTCTCGCGGCTTCCGCCCGGCGGCATCCCGTGCGGGCGGCGCTGCTGTTGCCCGGGCTCGCGCTGCTTTATGTGCTGGCGCTGATTCCGTTCACCCCCGGTATCGGCGACCTGCGCAAGGCCAAGGCTGCAACGCCCTCCGTGGTGCTGTCCGCAGATGGGCTGGTGCTGGCCGAATTCAAGCGCATCAATCGCCAATGGGTGCCCCTCGCGAAGATTGCGCCGATCGTGGTGGAAGCATTGATCGCCATGGAGGACCACCGCTTCTACCAGCACCACGGCATCGACTTCGCGCGCACCGCGGCAGCTTTGGTCTATACCTTGTCGGGCAATACGCAGGGGGGCTCGACCATCACGCAGCAGTTGGCGCGCAACCTGTACCCGGAGGAGATCGGCAGCGCCGCCACTGTCACGCGCAAGATCAAGGAAGCGATCACGGCCCTCAAGATCGAGGCCGTCTATTCCAAGCCTGAGATCCTCGAAACCTATCTCAACACCGTGCCGTTTCTGTTCAACGCCTTCGGCATCGAGATGGCGGCGCGCACCTATTTCGACAAGTCCGCCGAAGAACTGGATGTACTGGAGGCCGCCATGCTGATCGCCATGCTCAAGGGCACCAGCGCCTACAACCCCGTGCTGCACCCCGAGCGCGCGCTGCAGCGCCGCAATCTGGTGCTGGCACAGATGGCCAGGCGCGGAAATCTCAAGCCCACCCAGGTCGAGGCGCTCGCCAAGCGGCCGCTGCAGCTGGATTTCGAGCGGCAGGTCGAGCAACCCGGCCTGGCGCCCCACGTGGCCCGGCAGTTGCGCAAATGGCTGATCGCCTGGGCGGACCTGCGGGACTACGACATCCATGCCGACGGACTGGTGGTGCGCACCACCATCGATTCCCGGCTGCAGGAGGCCGCCAACCAGGCTGTTGCCCGGCAGATGGCGCAACTGCAGACGCTGGCGGACGCGCGGCGCAAGCGCGGCGAGGAGCGCCCCATGCTGCAGGCCGGCTTTCTGGCGCTGGACCCGCGCAACGGCACTGTGCAGGCGTGGGTGGGCAGCCGCGATTTTGCAAAGGAGCAGTTCGACCATGTGAGCCAGGCGCGCCGCCAGCCGGGCTCCACGTTCAAGCCTTTTGTGTATGGCGCCGCGTTCATGCAGGGCTTGGGCTCCACCACCACGACACTGATCGATGAGCCTGTTGCCATCAGCTTGCCGGGCGGCGAGGTGTGGACCCCCAGCGATGCAACGCCGCCCTCCGGTCTGCCCATGACGCTGCGCGAGGGGCTGGTGTTTTCCAAGAACACGATTACCGCCCAGCTGATACAGAAGCTAGGGCCGACCCGCGTTGCGGAGCTGGCGCAGGCGATGGGTGTGCGGCAGAGCAAGCTCGATCCGGTGCCTTCGCTCGCCCTGGGCACCAGCCCTGTCACGCTGCGGGAAATGGTTGCCGCCTACGGCACCATCGCCAATGGCGGGCACTATGTCGAGCCGATGCTGGTCAGCCGCGTCGAAGACCGCAACGGCGTCCTGCTGGAAGGTTTCGCGCCCATCCGGGAGGCGGAGCCGGCCATGCCGCGACCCCAGGCCCTGGAACTCGTCAATGTCATGCGCGGGGTGGTCGACGAGGGCACGGGAGCCGCCATCCGGCAGCGCTACGGCATCAGCGCCGATGTGGCGGGCAAGACCGGCACCACGCAGGAGAACAGCGATGGCTGGTTCATACTCATGCATCCCCAGCTGGTGGCGGGCGCCAGGGTGGGCTTTAACGACAACCGTGTGACGATGGGGCCCTGGGGCCCGGGCGCGCGCAGCGCCCTGCCGATGGTCGGCGAGGTTTTCCAGCATGCCCTGCGCGAGCGCTGGATCGACCCCGGCGCCGAGTTCGACATTCCGCGCCCGCGGCCCCGTCAGCGCGAGGAGGGGGAGCAGCAGTCGCAGTCGCAGCGACCGCAGGATGTGGTGAGGAATATCGTAGACGTGCTGCGCAGGATCTTCGGGCGGCAGCAATGAGCGGGACACGCTTATGCGGCTCCCCTGATGAATCTTGTCATCTCGGATAAGGCACAGTACTTTTTCCGCTCCGATTGCTTGTTAAAATGGCGCCATCGCAGCAGAGCTGGCGCGACCCCGCGCCACCGAAGGCGCAAGCTCCCATGAATTCCCGTCTCCGGGAAATCCCCTACAACTACACCTCGTTCTCCGACCGCGAGATCGTGATCAAGTTGCTGGGCGAAGATGCCTGGTCGGTGGTGCTCGAGCTGCGCGCCGAGCGGCGCACGGGGCGCTCGGCGCGCATGCTCTACGAGGTGCTGGGCGACATATGGGTGGTGTCGCGCAATCCTTACATCGAAGACGACCTCATCGACAATCCCAGGCGGCGCCAGGCGCTGATCGATGCCCTGAACCACCGCTTGCACGACGTCGAAAAACGCGGCAGCGAAGCGAACGATCCCTCGGGCGGCGCGCGCGAGGAAAAAGTGTCCTTCCTGCTGGCGCGGGCGCGCGAGGCGATCAAGAAATTCGAGGCGAGGTTCCGCCATACCTACGATCTTCGCCGCAAGGTAATTAAGACGCTGTCGCGCAGCACCCATCCGGACAACATTCAATTCGACGGCCTGGCGCGCGTCTCGCACGTCACCGACGCCACCGACTGGCGCGTCGAGTATCCCTTCGTGGTGGTCAATCCGGATACCGAGGACGAGATCGCCGGCGTGGTGCGCGATCTCATCGAGCTTGGCCTCACCATCATCCCGCGCGGCGGAGGCACCGGCTACACCGGCGGCGCGATTCCGCTCACGCCCGATTCTGCGGTGATCAACACGGAGAAGCTGCATACGCTCGGCGAAGTCGAGAGGGTCGATCTGCCCGGCGTCGCAGGCAAGGTGGCGACCCTCCACTGCGGTGCCGGCGTGGTCACCAAGAGCGCCATGGATGTGGCCGAGTCAGCGGGACTGGTGTTCGCCTGCGATCCGACCTCGGCGGACGCTTCCTGCATCGGCGGCAACGTCGCCATGAACGCGGGCGGCAAGAAGGCGGTGCTGTGGGGCACGGCGCTGGACAACCTCGCCTCCTGGCGCATGGTCGATCCGCGCGGGCGCTGGGTCGAAGTCACGCGCCGGGATCACAACCTGGGCAAGATCCACGACGCCGCCAGGGTGTGCTTCGCGGTGCAGCGCTTCAAGCGCGACGGCAGCACGCCGGATGGCGCGGCGGAGTTGATCGAGGTCGAGGGCAAGGTTTTCCGCAAGCTGGGCCTGGGCAAGGATGTCACCGACAAATTCCTCGCCGGCGTGCCGGGGGTGCAGAAGGAAGGCTGCGACGGCATCATCACTTCCGCGCGCTTCATCCTGCATCGCATGCCGAAATCGATCCGCACCGTGTGCCTGGAGTTCTTCGGGCAGGTGAGCGACTCGGTGCCCAACATCGTCGAGATTCGCGACTACCTCGCCGCCAAGCCCGGCGGCGCCGTGCTCGCCGGGCTGGAACACCTCGATGAGCGCTACCTGAGGGCGGTGGGCTATGCCATGAAGGCCAAGCGCACGGATATCAAATCGGGCCGGCCCAAGATGGTGCTGATCGGCGATATCGTCGGCGACGACGACAACGCGGTCGCGCACGCGGCCTCGCACGTGGTGCGCATGGCCAACGCACGCGGCGCCGAAGGTTTCGTCGCGGTGTCGCCCGAGGCACGGCGCACCTTCTGGGCCGACCGCAGCCGCACCGCGGCCATCGCCAAACATACCAACGCCTTCAAGATCAACGAGGACGTGGTGATCCCGCTGGAGCGCCTGGGCGATTACTCCAACGGCATCGAGCGCATCAACATCGAGCTTTCGATCCAGAACAAGCTGCGCATGCTCGATGCCCTGCGGGAGTTTTTTATGGCCGGCGATCTCCCGCTCTATCAGCCGGGCCTGGAGAAACCCATGCCGGCC
>MEQV01000231.1:0-4913 GCA_001770355.1 Betaproteobacteria bacterium RIFCSPLOWO2_02_FULL_62_17 | reverse complement strand
GGCAGTGGCTGCTGGATAACCTCGACGCGCCGGCCAACACCCCGGGCGGCTTGGGCGGGCTTCCCGGGTCCATTCGGTCCTCCGCGACGGTGTTCGAGGTGGTGCAGGACCACAACGTGCGGGTGTCATGGAAAGAAGAAGTCCGCGAGGGGCTTGGCAGCATCCTGGACGGCAGCGCCTTCAAGACCATCCTGGCGCGCATCGAGGCCCTGCACACCGCGGTAACCCGCGGCCGCGTGTTCGTCGCGCTGCACATGCACGCGGGCGACGGCAACGTGCACACCAACATCCCGGTCAACTCCGACAATTACGAAATGCTGCAGGAGGCGACGCGGGCGGTGGCGCGCATCATGGTGCTTGCCAAGAGCCTCGGCGGCGTGATCTCGGGCGAGCACGGCATCGGTATCACCAAACTCGAATTTCTCGATCCCCACGAAGTCGAGGCCTTCCGCGCCTATAAATCGAATGTCGATCCCGAGGGCCGTTTCAATGCCGGCAAGCTGCTCGCGGGCGCCGACCTGCGGCACGCCTATACGCCGTCGTTCAACCTGATCGGCACCGAGTCGCTGATTCTCGAACAGTCCGACGTCGGGCACATCGCCGATTCGATCAAAAGCTGCCTGCGCTGCGGCAAGTGCAAGCAGCCCTGCGCCACCCACGCGCCGCGCGCCAACCTGCTTTACTCGCCGCGCAACAAGATCCTCGCCACCTCGCTGCTGATCGAGGCGTTTCTGTACGAGGAGCAGACGCGCCGCGGCATTTCGCTGAAGCACTTCGACGAATTCGGCGATGTCGCCGACCACTGCACCGTTTGCCACCGCTGCGAGCAGCCCTGTCCGGTGGATATCGACTTCGGCGATGTGTCGGTGGCGATGCGCAATTTCCTGCGCCGGCATAAAAAGCGCCGCTTCAATCCGGGCACGCGCGCCTCGATGCTGTTTCTTGGTTTGACCGATCCGCGCGCGGTGAAGCTCTCGCGCCTGCTGATGATCGGCCTGGGCTACCGCCTGCACCGGCTGGCCAACAAGGTGGTGAGGGCGCTCGGCATAGCGCAAAAGCAGACGCGCCGTCCGCCCGCGACGACGGGGCACACGCGCGCCGTGCAGCAGGTGATCCATTTCATCAACAAGCCGATGCCGGGCGGGCTGCCCAAGCGCACTTCGCGCGCGCTGCTCGGCATTGAGGACAAGACCGTCATCCCGGTGATCCGCAATCCGTTGAAGGTCACGGAAGAATCTGAGGCGGTGTTCTACTTTCCCGGATGCGGCTCGGAGCGGCTGTTCGGCCAGGTGGGGCTTGCCACGCAGGCGATGCTCTATGACATGGGCACCATCTGCGTGCTGCCGCCGGGCTACCTGTGCTGCGGTTATCCGCAGACCTCGGCGGGCGACGAGGACGCCGGCCAGAAAATCGTCACCGACAACCGCGTGCTGTTCCATCGCGTCGCCAATACCCTGAACTACCTCGACATCCGCACCGTGATCGTTTCCTGCGGCACCTGCATGGACCAGCTCATGGGTTACGAGTTCGACAAGGTTTTTCCGGGGTGCCGCCTGCTCGACATCCACGAGTACCTGCTGGAGAAGGGCGTGAAACTGCGCGACGTCAAGGGCGTGCGCTACATGTACCACGACCCCTGCCACACGCCGATGAAGACGCAGGCACCGCTCAAGATCGTGAACGAGCTGGTGGGCGGGGGCAAGGCGAACGCGGTGAAACTGGCCGAGCGCTGCTGCGGCGAGTCGGGCACGCTGGCGATGACGCGGCCCGATATCTCCACGCAGGTGCGCTACCGCAAGGAAGAGTTGCTTCGCAAGGAAGTGGCCGCGTTGCGCAAGGGCAACGACGACGAAGTCAAAATGCTCACTTCCTGCCCGTCCTGCCTGCAGGGCCTGGCGCGCTTCCAGCCGGACACCGGCGTCAAATCCGACTACATCGTGGTGGAGATGGCCGAGCGGCTGCTGGGGCCGGACTGGATGAAGGACTACGTTGAAAAGGCCAATCGCGGCGGCGTGGAGCGGGTGCTGTTCTAGCCGCGCCGGGACCGGCGCAGCGCCTTTCCTACTCCGGCTGTATCTTCGCCGCTTTCACAATACGCCCGACGTGGTCGAGGTCGCGCCGGATGGTGGCGGCGAATTCGGCGGGCGTGTTCCGGGGCAGCACCACGAAGCCGATGGCCTCGAGCCGGTCTTTCACCTCGGCCTCGGCCATCGCCTTGTTGATCTCCTCCGACAGGCGGCGCACCACGGCCTCGGGCATTTTTGCCGGGCCGAAATAGCCCGACCATGCAGGCGGCGGCTCGAAGCCCTTCACCTGCTCGCTCACCGTGGGCACGTCGGGAAACACGCGAAAGCGTTGTGTGGTGGTCATGCCAAGGAGCTTGAGCTTGCCCGCGCGCACATGCGCGATCAGCGGCGAGAGCGACACCACCGATAACGGAATCTGGCCGCCGACCAGGTCGCCCACCGACTGGCTGCCGCTCTTGTAGGGAACGTGCAGGAATCCCGTGCCGGTGAGGATCTGCAGATACTCCATCGCCAGATGCCCGGTGGTGCCGATGCCCGAACTGCCGTAGGCCACCTTGCCTGCTGAGCGCCGCGCAAGGTCGATGAGGTCGGTCATGTTGTTGGCGGCCAGGGATGGATGCGCGGCCGCCGCGGTGATAGTGCCCGCCACCTGCGCGAGCGGCGTGAAATCGCGCACCGGATCGTAGGGCGTGTTCTTCGCGAGGTGGGGGCGCACCACGTGGCTGCTCGCGGCGGTGAGCATCAGCGTATGGCCGTCCGGCGCCGCGCGTGCCACCATCTCCGCGCCGATGGAGCCGCCCGCAGCGCTCTGGATCTCGGTCACCAGCGGCTGGCCGATGGCATCGCCGACGCGCTGGCCGATGAGGCGGGCCATCAGGTCGGCACCGGCGCCGACGGTCATGATGACGCGCACCGGCCGGGTGGGGTAGGGCTGGGAATGCAGGGTAGCGGAAAAGGCGGCCAGGCCGCCGCATGCGAATGCCGCTAAAAATCCGACTGATTTGATCATGGCGAACTCCTGAACAAGCGCGCCGCGCGCGCGGGAAAGGATATTTTTCAGAAAATGTGAACCGCGGCCGACGAATTATTAATGCTTGCGCTTGATCTCCTGCAGCGTCAGATTGCGAAAATCATGCAGTGTGGCCAGGTCGGCGGTCGTGAGTTCACGCGGACGCGTGTCGGCAATGCAAAAGGTGCCGATACAGCTGCCGTCCTCGAGTATCAGCGGGACCCCGGCGTAAAAGCGGATGCGCGGAACCCCGGTTACCAGCGGATTGTCGGCGAATCGGTCGTCCTGCAAGGTATCGTGCACCACCATTTCTTTCTTCTGATGCACGACGTGGGCGCAGAAAGCGGCGTCACGCGAGGTCTCGGTCGCGTTCAAGCCGAAACTGGATTTGAACCACTGCCGATCGCTGTCGACCAGGCTGATCAGCGCGATCGGTACATCGAAGGCAGCCGCGGCAATTCGCGTCAGGCGGTCGAATCTATCATCCCGCGGGGTATCGAGAATCGCCAGGTCGTGCAGTTCGCTCAGGCGCCTGTTTTCGTCCACGGGGATATCCGCCCTGATCCAGCGGATGGCCGTGCGCAGCGCCCAGGCCCGTATCCGGGTTCTTGCATAGCTCAGGTTGAAAGGCGCTATCAGCCAATCCGTGGCAATACCGCTCTCCAGGCTCGCCGGGTGACTGCCCGCGCTGACGAGCACCAGCGGCACCTGGATCTTGCCGTCGCCCTCGACGCGACGTATCGCGCGCGCGATCTCCAGGCCGTCAATGCGCGGCGGATTATGCTCGATGAGGACCAGCGAGGGGGAATTCTCGATCACGCCGCGCAGCAATGCTTTGTCGTCCGCCATGACCCGGAAGGGAATGCCTTCGATCTTGATGGCCTCGGACAAGATGGCCGACATGGCGCTGTCGGCCAGGTAAAGGAGCGCCGGGCGTGTCACGGAAAATATGTTGATCGGGGTCTCGGCGAGGAAGTGCGCTTTTGAGCGCTCGGGGAGGCTTTTCGGATCTCCGCTGAGATGCAGGCTGAGCCCCTCGGCGGCGGCCTCGACCTCGAGTGGCGAACCCTCCTTGCGCAAGCGCGTCCGGATTTCCTCGACGATACGGTCGATGGCAGCGTCGTCGCGAAGCGGGTCGTGGTGGGACAGTATCAGCCGCTTTACGCCGGCGTCCTGGCAGACGCGGACCGCGTATTCCGGGGAGCTGTGCCCCCAGCCGATTTTCGACTCGGCGTATTGGCTCGCGGTGTATTGAGCGTCGTGGATGACGATGTCCGCGCCGGAAATAAAATCCACGTGGCGCCGGTCAATGCCGGTGATCGGCAATCGCCCCGATCCCAGGGCCGAGGAATGAGGTTCGTGGTCGCAGCAGTAGGCCAGGGTTGCGCCGTCGGCCTCGAATCGGTAGCCCAGCGTCAAAGCCGGATGGTTCAGATATCGCGTCACGATATTGACGTCGTCGATGCGGAAAGCGCCTTCGACAAGATCGTGGTATTGAATCGTCGCGGCGAATTGGGAGAGCGAGACCGGGAAATAGCTGTGTTCCATCTGGCCTGCGAGCGTGGTGCGCAGGCTGTGTGACAGACCCTTGGGCCCATAGATACTCCATGCGCACCCGGGGTCGAAGAACGGCGCAAAAAACGGGATGCCCTGGATGTGGTCCCAATGGGTGTGGCTGATGAGCATGTGGCCTTTGACCACGCTGCTTTTGGCCGCTATCAGATGCTGGCCCAGCGCATGGCCGCCGGTGCCGCAATCGACGACGATCAGCGTGCCCGAATCGGCGCGGACTTCCACGCAGGAGGTGTTGCCGCCGTAGCGCACCGTGGTCGGTCCCGGCTTGGCGAAGGAGCCGCGCGTTCCCCAGAATTTAATTC
>MEQV01000230.1:5551-6605 GCA_001770355.1 Betaproteobacteria bacterium RIFCSPLOWO2_02_FULL_62_17 | reverse complement strand
CTCGATGCGCAGCAATGCGCGCTCCTTGGAAATCAATCCCTCCTGGAACATCTCCACGGAGCTGCGCACCATGCCTCGGGCGTTCATTTTGCCATTGCGGGTCTGCAGGCAGTAGAGCGTGCCGCGCTCTATGGTGAATTCGAAATCCTGCACTTCGTGATAATGCGACTCCAGGCGGTTGTGCAGCTCCATCAACTGGCGGTAGATCTCCGGCATCTCCTGTTCCATCGCCGCGATCGGCTTGGGCGTGCGTATGCCCGCCACCACGTCCTCGCCCTGTGCATTGACCAGGTATTCGCCATAAATCGCGTTCTCGCCGGTCCCGGGATTGCGCGTGAATCCCACGCCGGTGCCCGAATCGCTGCCCATGTTGCCGAATACCATGGTGCAGACGCTGACCGCGGTGCCGTTGGCCATGTCCTTGGTGATCTTGAACTGCTTGCGGTAGTCGACCGCGCGCTTGCCCATCCAGGAACGAAACACCGCGCCCACCGCAATTTCGAGCTGCTCGTACGGGTCTTGCGGAAATGGCTTGCCGGTGTGGCGTTTGACGATATCCAGGAACTCCCCTGCGAGTTCCTTCAATTGGTCGGCGGAAAGATCCAGATCCAGGCGCGCGTCGTGCTTGCGCTTGAGCGCGGCCATTTTGAGGTCGAAATGCTCATCATCGATGCCCTGCGCGATCTTGCCGAAGAGCTGAATGAAGCGGCGGTGCGCATCGTAGGCGAAGCGCGGGTTTCCAGTCTGTTTGATCAGCCCCTGCAACGAGGTTTCGTTGAGGCCGAGATTGAGAACGGTATCCATCATCCCCGGCATGGACATCGCCGAACCGGAACGCACCGAAATCAGCAGAGGATTCTTGGCGCTGCCGAAGTCCTTGCCGGTTTTCTTTTCCAGCGCCGCCATGTTGGCCTTGATATCCTCCATCAGCCCCGCCGGCAGATGGTTGGTTTCGAGGTAGGCGAGGCACGCTTCCGTGGTAATGGTGAACCCGGGCGGCACGTTAAGCCCGATCTGCGTCATCTCGCACAGGCCGGCGCCCTTGCCGCCCAGC
>MEQV01000230.1:2240-5403 GCA_001770355.1 Betaproteobacteria bacterium RIFCSPLOWO2_02_FULL_62_17 | reverse complement strand
CGGCGGGAAGCGCTATTTCTGTTTGGCCGCCGAGGAAGCGAGGATCTTCTTGACCATCGCGTACTCATCGGACATCATTGTCTTGAATTCAGCCGCGCTGCGGTAATCGGCCACGGTTCCCAAGCCCTGGAAGGTGGCGACGAGTCCAGGGGACTTGATCGCTTTCTCCAGTGCCGGCGCCAGCACCTGCTTGACCGAGTCCGGAACGCCGACCGGAAGAAAGAATCCGAACCACACCGAGGAGATGTCGCGCTTGTAGCCGAGTTCCCTCAGCGTCGGCACCTTCGGATAGTCGGGGTTCTGTTTCGATACCAGCAGCAACCGCAACTTGCCGGCTTTCATGTGCGGCATGACCAGCGTGGGCGAAGGGATCGCGACCTCGACGTGCCCGCCGAGCAGCGCCGCCATTCCAGGCCCCGCCCCCTTGAAGGGAATCATATCGATCTGCGCGCCGGTCTCGGCGCCGATGACCTCATAGCCGAAATGGCCTACCGAGCCGACCCCGGTCGAGCCGCCGCGCAACTTGCCCGGGTTCTGCCTGCCGTAAGCAATCAATTCCTGCATGGTCTGCCAGGGGGACTCCGATTGGACCGCGATGAACAAGGGAACCGAGACGGCGGTGCATACCGGATCGAGGTCGGTAAAAGGATTGTAAGGAGTCGCCTCCGGACTGGCGGCGTAGACGTAGGTCAGGTTCGAGTTGATGTATAGCAGGGTGTAGCCGTCCTTTCTGGCTTTCACTACTGAATCGGCACCGATTGCACCCGACGCGCCGGTCCGGTTGACCGGCACCACCGGTATTTTGAGAATTTTCGCCAGTTCGGAACCCACGGCGCGCGCGCTCAGATCGCCGGTGTCGCCCGGGCTCAAGGTGATCACTATCTGAATGTTCTGGCTGGGGTAGGGCTGCGCATGGGAGGATCCCACGCCGAAAGCTGAAAAGAACAGGACCGTGAATCCCGCGACCATCGCAGTAACTGATTTCATCCCAACTCCTTCCGCATTTAGCAAGACTTTTCGATGGTGAGGCTGTCTTGTTGATGGTGAATTGATGCAAATCAAGAAGCAGGAATATCCTGCTGCTAAAAAGCAGATACTTTAGGAGAAAAACAATGCAACTCGCTACTCGCAGTCTCGCGGCATGGTCAGGCGCAACAGCCGCGGTGCTTGCCGCGATCACCATTTGGTCGCCGCCGGCTGCCGCGCAGGCATGGCCTGCCAAACCGATCAAACTGGTGCAGGGCTTCGCCCCCGCCGGCAACGGCGACATCATCTCGCGCCTGATGGCGCAGAAGATCTCCGATCCGCTCGGCCAGCAGGTGCTCGTCGAGGGCCGCACCGGCGCCGGCGGCAACGTCGCCTCGGAATACGTCGCCAAGTCGCCGGCCGACGGCTATACCATCATCCTCCTCACCGGCGGCCATGCGGTGTCGGCGGCGATGTACCGGCAACTGCCCTTCGATCCGATCGAGGACTTCACGATGACTTCGCTGGCGGCGACGTTCGCATTCGTGGTCGCCACCGCGGCGGATTCGCCGCTGAAGAGCATTGCCGAGGTGATCGCCGTAGCGAAGAAGGCGCCGGGCACGCTTTCCTTCAGTTCGGTCGGGGTCGGCTCCACCCAGCATCTGGCCGGCGAGTTGTTCAAGTCGGTCGCGGCTATCGACATCACCCATATTCCCTATCGCGGCGGCGCCGCGCCGGTCAACGATGTCATTACCGGGCGGGTGAGCATGCTGTTCGACACCTTCACGCCGACGCTGCCGCAGATCAAGGCCGGGAAACTGCGCGCGCTCGGCGTCACCTCGAAGACCCGCTCCGCGACCCTGCCGGACCTGGCGCCGGTGGCCGACACCCTGCCCTCCTACGAGGTGACGTCCTGGGTCGGCATCGCCGCTCCGGCGAAGCTCCCCGGCGCGATCCTCGAGCGCCTCAATCAGGAACTGGTGCGCGCCATCGCCGCGCCGGACGTGCGCGCACGCCTCGCCAGTCTCGGCGCCGACGCGCGCTCGAGCACCCCGGCGGAAATGCGCAGCCATGTGGCTAGCGAGATCGCCAAATGGAAGCGCGTGGTCGAGGCGGCGAAGATCGAGCGCCAGTAAGACCCGGCGCCGGCCCTGGGGGCTTGTTGAACACCACATAGGCGTAACCGAAGCACAGGTGCACCAGCGTCGCTCCCGCTATGCCCTGAATTTCGCCAGCAGCTTTTCGCTCTCGCGCGCGAGGATGCCCACGTCGGCGCCGACCGCGACAAACAGCGCGCCGACTTCGAGCCAGTGCTTGGCATGCGCTTCGACACCGGTCAGGATACCCGGCGCCGTGCCAGCCTTGCGGATGCGGCGAATCGCTTCGTCGATTATCGGCATCACCTTGGGATTGGCGGTCTCCCCGGGATAACCGAGCGAAGCATGCAGATCCGAAGGCCCGATGAACACGCCATCGACCCCGTCAACGGCCGCGATGGCTTCGAGATTGTTCAATCCCAATTCGGTTTCAATCTGCACCAGCACGCAAAGTTCCTCATGCGCGCGCTTGGGATAATTCTCGATGCGTCCGAAGCGCGTGGCGCGGGTGGTGCCGGCAACGCCGCGCATGCCATGCGGCGGATAGCGCGTATAGGCAACCGCGTTTCTCGCCTCTTGCTCGGTCTGCACATAGGGGATCAAAAGCGAGCGAGCGCCGATATCCAGAGTGCGTTTGATCGTGACCATGTCGTTCCAGGGCACGCGCACCACCGCCTCGGTGGCATAGGGTGCCGCAGCCTGCAACTGCCGCAGAACATTCTCCAGGTCCGCGGGAGAGTGCTCGGTGTCGATCAGAATCCAGTCGTAACCGGCGCCGGCGATCACCTCGACGCAGTAGCTGTTCGACAGGCTCGACCACAGGCCGATCTGCGCCTTGCCCGCGGCCAGCGCGTGCTTGAAGTTGTTACGCGGCAAATCCATTGCGATGCTTCCTTGGTATGCCCGGAGAATGGACTATTTTTTCCCAGCGCGAATCTGCGCCAGGGCGCGCTCGCGCCACAACGGCCAGGCGCGGTTGTATTCCTGCGCCGGCACCGAGGCTTTCTGCTCGGCTGCGTCGATGAAGGTGAGCCTGCCGCCGGGGCCTGCGATCATCATCGCCTGCATCTGCATGCGCGCGCTCATCTCGAGGTAGATGC
>MEQV01000230.1:1281-2186 GCA_001770355.1 Betaproteobacteria bacterium RIFCSPLOWO2_02_FULL_62_17 | reverse complement strand
GCATCAGCGCGGCAGGCTGCTTGCCGAGCACCTTGGCCAGAGCCTCCCCGAGGTAGGGCGTCTTCACCAGCAGATCGGTGCCCTTCTGCGCGTCGCGGATTTCGAAGTTCGGCAGGCCATCGCCGACGAACGCCGCCATGTGGAACACCGCGCGCATCGGCACATCGGTCAGACTGAAGGGCACCACCGAGGGCGAATGGTTGTGCACCACGGCCATGATTTCCGGCCGCGCCTTGTAGATTTCTCCATGAATGAAACGCTCGCGCACCGACTCGCGGCCGGCCGGATCGATGGGGTTGCTGTCCAGGTCATATTCGATGATGTCTTTCTCATGCACCCGTTCCGGGGCGATAGCCTGCGACAGGAAGTAGCGGTTCGGATTTTTCTCGGAACGCACGCTGACGTGCCCATAGGCGTCGATGACACCGTGTTCCGCAAGAATGCGATTCGCGGCTACGAGGTCCTCTATCTGACTCACGGGTTCTTCCTTTTCATCAATCGGATTGCAAAGGCGGCTTCCTGCGCAAAGGCGCCTGCGCATCCGGCCGCGAGCGCGAACGACACCAGAATGTTCGCGGACGTCCAGGCTCCGGGCGACCATTTCGACTCAAGTAAAGTTATCATTGCGGCTCTCCGGTTTCGGCGCGGATTATTTCACGTGCCCCGCCTTCCTGCAGCGAACATTGACGGAAATCCCAAGGAATGAACGACAGCGCCTTAGTCATCAACGACCCGGAAGGCAAACAGTTCCTGGTGCACCGCTCCACCATGGTCGACGCGGCGATCCTGGAGCAGGAACAGCGCCGAATTTTCGATTGCTGCTGGATCTATGTCGGCCACGAATCCGAGGTGCGCGCGCCGGGCGATTTCAAGACGCGCACGCTGTGCGGCCGGCCGGTGATCTT
>MEQV01000230.1:336-1146 GCA_001770355.1 Betaproteobacteria bacterium RIFCSPLOWO2_02_FULL_62_17 | reverse complement strand
ACCCGAGGGCAACGCCCGATCCTATACGTGCTTCTACCACGGCTGGAGCTACAACCAGGACGGTGAACTCGACGGCGTGCCCGGCGCGGACGCCTACCCGAAATCCTTCAACCGGGGCGAGTACGGCCTGGCCGACGTGCCGCGTGTGGACAGCTACCGCGGCTTCGTATTTCTGAATTTCGACAGGAACGCCGTGACGCTGAAGCAATACCTCGGCAAGGCTGTCGAATACATCGACCTGGTGCTCGACCAGTCCCCCTCAGGACAGATGGAAGTGATCCAGGGCACGCAGGATTACCAGATGCGCGCCAACTGGAAGCTGCTGGTGGAGAACAGCTTCGACGACTACCACCTGCTCACCACCCACTCCACCTGGCTCAATTACCTGAAGAACGCCGGCGTCGAAATGAAACGGCCCGAGCGCGGCCAGTTGCTGCCCTCGCACGGCAAGGGCATCGCCCTCGGGCACGGCCACGCCACCACCGACAACGTCAATTTCCGCGGCCGGCCGGTCGCCAAATGGATTCCGGTCTATGGCGAAGCGGCCAAACCCGAGATCGAGCGCATCCGCGAAGAACTGGTCACGCGGCTGGGCGAAGCGCGCGCCGCGCGCGTCGCCGACACCAATCGCAACCTGATCATCTTTCCCAACCTCCTCATCGCCGACGGCTCTTCGGTGACGATACGCACCTTCCACCCGATGGGGCCGGAGCGCATGCGCGTCACTGCCTGGGCGGTGGGCCCGAAGGAGGAATCGCCCGCGGCGCGCGCCATACGCCTGGATGCCTTTCTCACCTTCTACGGCCCCGG
>MEQV01000230.1:0-240 GCA_001770355.1 Betaproteobacteria bacterium RIFCSPLOWO2_02_FULL_62_17 | reverse complement strand
CGGCATGGCGAAAGAAGGCGAGCAGCTCAACACCGACGAACTGCACCTGCGCGCCTTCTGGATTCAATGGGACAAACTGATGCGGGGCGAACCAGATGGCAAGTAACCCGCAGTGCACCCGTGCGCAAGTCGAGGATTTTCTCTACGAGGAAGCGGCGTTGCTCGACGCCTGGAAACTCGATGAATGGCTCGCCCTCCTCACCGAGGATGCGATCTACCGCGTCCCGCCCAACGACCGGC
>MEQV01000229.1 GCA_001770355.1 Betaproteobacteria bacterium RIFCSPLOWO2_02_FULL_62_17 | reverse complement strand
GTCGGCCTCGGTTCCCGGAGGTGCGTGAGTGTAGGCAGAGCCCGCAGTTTCTCGCATGTCGAATCGCGATCACATCGCGTGGGCCGCTAACAAGCGTTTGCAGCCGACGGCGGCGCGCGCTCGTGCCAAGAAACAGGCATCGCGCCGCCGCGGCTGAAACGCGGGCGTAGCCCGGCGAAGGTCTCGTGGACTGCATTTGGGTTCCCTGAGCCATTTCGGTGGCGCTTTGCGCATAGTCATCGAGGACGGCGATATGATGATTTGCGATCTTCGGCGCAGCAGGCGCGCGGTGACGTACTCGGCGACGCTGGTGATTAGTGCTCTCCTCTACTGTGGTGCCCCCGCTGAAGCGAGCGCCCAGACCGGAGTGCCGGGGCCACAAGCGCCCAAAGGAGACGCCCAGCCCATCCCTCCCAGTCAGGCAGTGGCCACGCTAAACGTCGTTTCTTCCTTTGTAGATTTGGCGAGCCTCGTGAAGTCGGGTGATACGATTCGCGTCACCGATGCGAGCGGGCGCACGACCAGGGGTACGCTCGGGAAGGTGTCCACGTCCTCCTTAGAGCTTCTGAGCCCGGAAGGCGACCGTGCCCGAGCGCAAAGGCTACATCGAGACGTGGAGACGATGAGGAAGGTCACGGAGCGATCATCTACTTCAAGGCCCTCTCGGAAGAGACAGGCACTCGGTATCAGACGCTGATCAAGCTGTATCTCAGAGACTGTGTGGCGAGTCAAAAGAAGTTGGCGGTCGCGTGGCGATCGCCAGGAAACTGAGATGATAGTCTCTTGGTCGGCGCGTTCCTCGCAGCACCCGGCCGCCTCGGGAGCGCGGGTCGATTTCAGCGCCCTCGCGCGTTCGAGTATGTCGCTGAAACCCGCCAGGGGGATGGCACGAGCTCAGGAGAAAAGACGTATGCCCTTCTATCTCACGCGGTTCAGTTACACGCCCGAAACGTGGGCACGGCTGGTCAAGAATCCGGAGGACCGTCGCGCCGCCGCCCAGCAGTACATCGATTCGGTGGGCGGAAAGCTGCACGGGTTCTGGTACGCCTTCGGCGATCACGACGCCTACAACCTCTGGGAGGCGCCGGACAACGTGTCGATGGCTGCCACGGCGATCGCCATCAGCGCCGGCGGGGCACTGAGCTCGCTCCACACGACGGTGCTGCTTACGGTTGAAGAGACGGTCGCCGCCCTTCAGAAAGCCGCGTCGATCAGGTACCGGTCGCCGGGGGAGAAAGGCTAGCGCGCCGCGGAATCAGTAAATGTACGGGAGGAAGCAACGATGACGTTCCTCAGTCGTCTCGTCGGGGGGGTGTTGGGGGCGCTGGTGCTGTGCACCCTCGGACTGCTGTGTGCCCGGTCCTCCGCGCGGGCCCAGGCGCCGGCCCAGATACCGCCGCACCCGTTGACGCAATTGCCCCAGCACGCGATCACGCCGGGCCAGATGCTCAAGTGGGAGAAGGAGCTGTCGAACTGGGGCCGCTGGGGTCCGAAGGATCAGCGGGGGACGCTGAATCTGATCACGCAGGCGAAGAGCCTGGCCGCCCTGCGACTGGCGACAGAGGGGATGTCAGCGTCGCTCCATCATTTCGTCGAGCCGAAGACGACCATCGACAACAACAACATGAACGTCGAGTTCAAGCATTGGAATACGACGGTCGACCCGAAGTCCGGAAAGCCGCGCGGTGCCCTGGATGCGATGACCTTCGCCATTCATGACGGCGGAGACACGCACATGGACGCGCTCTGCCACTACCCGGTCGAGAGCAGCAGAGGCAAGGACGTTCAGCTCAACTACAACGGGTATCCGCAGGAGCTGTTGCCGGAGGGCTGCGGAATCCTTTCGATCGACACCATGGGCAAGGGTTACATCACCCGCGGCATCCTCGTCGACATGCCGCTGCTCAAGGGCGTGGAGTGGATGGAGGCGCGCACGCCGATCTTTGTGTCCGACCTCGAGGCATGGGAGGCGTTTGCGAAGATCAGGATCGGTAGCGGCGACGCGGTGTTCATCCGGACCGGCCGCTGGGCGCGTCGTGCGAAGACCGGACCGTGGAACGCGGCGCGTGAGACACCAGGCCTGCACGCGTCGGTGCTGCCCTGGATCAAACAGCGGGATATCGCCGTGCTCGGCGGGGAAGGGGTCGTCGACGCCCAGCCGTCAGGTGTGGATGGCTGGAACCGGCCGATCCACAGCATTGCCATCACGATCATGGGTCTGCCCATGGTCGACAACGGCTACTTCGAGGATGTCGCCGCCATCGCCGCCCGCTTGAAGCGGTGGGAATTCATGGTCTCTTGGGCGGCGATTCAGGTCCCGCACGGAACGGCCTCACCGTTCACGGCGCTTGCGACGTTCTAGGGGAGAGATGACGGCCTTGTAGAAGTCGGGCTTGTGGATGGGCAAGTACGAATTCCTGGTTGACACCTACGACACGGAGCGCGTGAAGACGCTCAGCGTGTGGTCGCAGATTCCTGACGCACGCATGCGCTTCAGGCCCGATCCGCGTGCGCGAACGCCGCTGGAGCACATGGTGCATCAGTCGGTCAGCGAAGACGCGTGGATGAAGGCGATGCTGGGCATCGCGGTGGGGCTGCCGGCGCTGCCCGCGCAGGAGGTGCGGCTGGCGTTCATCCGCCACTACGCGGCCTGCTCTGCGGAGCGCCTGAGGGCGCTCGGGTCGAAGCCGGACGCGTGGTTCGAAGAGCTGACGCAGTTCTTTGACGTGCCGCGTTCACGGGCCTGGGTGCTGACGCGTCGATTCACACACTCGGCGCATCATCGCGGTCAGCTCACGGGCTACCTGCGCCTCTGGGGTGAGGCGCTCTACTCGACGTTCGGTCCGACGGCCGACACCGGCGGCCTGCCGAAGAACGGTGCCCGCGCCGTCTACCGCTACGCCTCGGTCGAAGACCTCCTCGACGGAGAAGCTCATGGCGGCCGCGCACCTTCACTGCCTGGCGCCGGCGCGTTGCCCGTCACGGAACGGCCTTCGGACCCTCGGGAACCGACGCAGGGTAAGGACGACGGTCGTTAGACCGTCACCCACTTTGAAGGACACGAACATGCGCGAGCACGTGCCGCCCCACGCGCCTGGTCCCCCACAGGATGACTCGCCGCAGCGCAACGCGGACGGCTCCGGCCGTGGCGGGATCTCGCGCCGGGATTTCCTGGCGTCTGGTGTCGCCGGACTCGCGGCCGGCGGCGTCGCTTCCTGGACGATGGCCGAGGAAGCGCTGGCCGCGCAGCGTACGGGCGGCAGCATCGGTCCGCGGGCCCCGCGCGGGCGCCGCGTCCTGCTGAAAGGCGGCTGCGTGCTCTCACTCGATCCGCAGGTCGGCGATTTCGAGACGGCGGACGTGCTGATCGATGGATCCAGGATCGCCGCCGTCCAGCCGAATCTCAAAGCATCCGCGGAAGTGATCGACGCGTCGAATATGATCGTGATGCCGGGTTTTGTCGATACGCACCGTCACATGTGGGAGGGTCCCTTGCGGAACATCCTCCCCAACGGTCTACTCAGCGACTACAACCGAGACATTACCGGAATCGCCCGCTCCGTCTACAGGCCTGAAGACGCGCACGTGGGCGGTCTCGTCAGCGCCCTGGGCGCCATCAATGCGGGTGTCACGACCGTGCTTGACTGGTCGCACATCGGGAACAGCCCGGAGCACACGGATGCCGCCATCGAGGGTTTGCGTGAGTCTGGCATCCGGAGCGTGTACGCCTTTGGCAGCGGGACAGCTGGACCTCGCAATCGCTTCCCGCAGGACATCCGCCGACTGCGCGCACAATACTTTTCGTCGGACGATCAGCTGCTGACCCTGGCCATGGCCGCGAGCGTTGACGCGGCTCACTGGGCGGTCGCCCGCGAGGTCGGCGCACCGGTTACGGTCCATGTCAACGGGGCGAATCAGCTCGTGCCGGTGACGGCCGCCATGGGGCCTGACGTGACCTATATCCACTGCCCCAATGTGACGGAGACCGAGTGGCAGACGATCGCTCACACCGGAGGCAACGTGTCGATTGCCTGTTCCATCGAGATGAAGATGGGCCACGGCGTGCCTCCCGTGCAGCAGGCGCTCGATCACGGCATCCGGCCGAGCCTCAGCGTGGACGTCGAGACGGAAATGCCGGGCGAGTTCTTCACGCAGATGCGAGCGGTCTTGACTCTGCAACGCATGCTGCTCCTCGCGCGTCAGCGAGCCGGCGAACCACAATTGCCACCGCTGCTGACGGTACGCGACGTCATCGAATTCGCGACGGTGGAGGGCGCCCGAGACAACCGGTTGGACCGAAAAATCGGGACGCTCACGCCCGGCAAGGAGGCCGACGTCATATTGTTGCGGATGGATCACATCAATGTGATGCCGGTCAACAATGCATACGGTGCGGTCGTGCTCGGCATGGACACGAGCAACGTGGATACGGTCTTCATCGGAGGCACGCTGAGAAAGTGGCAGGGCAAGCTGGTCGGGGTGGATCTGAGCCGGGTGAATCGGTTGGTCCACCGGTCGCGTGATTACGTGGTGTCGAAGGCCGGCTGGCCGAAAACTCGTTTGGGCGGCTACCTGCAAGGCCATTGAGGCGTGCGGGAATGCCTCCGCGCGGGCCAGACGGTCATATGTGAACCAAGCTGAAAGAATGGAGGCTACCTTGACCCGTCGTCAACTGGAAGGTCTTGCGGCAGCGATAGCCATCATCGGCGTGGTGGTCCCGAGGCCGGCGGCAGCGCAGCAGCCCGAGGTCGCCACGACGGTCGCCTTCACGGAAGGTCCCGCGGTGGACCGCGACGGCAACGTGTATTTCAGCGAGATGGTGTCGCTGCGGATCATGAAGCTGACCGCGAATGGGGTGTTGTCCACGTTTCGCGAGCGCAGCAACAATGCGAACGGCCTGCTCATCGATCCTCAAGGCCGCCTGATTGCGTGCGAGGGCTCGGAATCGCAGCGAACCGGCGTGCGAGTGACGTTCAAGCCACAGGTCACGCGGACCGACGTGCGCACCGGCAAGGTGGAAGTGCTCGCTGACAACTATCAAGGCAAGCCGTTCGTCGGTCCGAACGATGTCACGATCGACAGCAAGGGCCGGCTGTACTTCACCGACCTGGCTGGCGGTGCCGTCTACCGGATCGATGGGCCCGGGCAGCTGGCGCGTATTCTTGCGGCTCCGGAGATTCAGCGTCCGAACGGGATCCAGATCTCCCCTGACGACAAGCAGCTGTATCTGATCGAAGCGAACGGGGCGGAAGGTGGCGCGCGCCTGATCCGCGCGTATGATCTGCGCGCCGACGGCACCGTTGGCAACATGCGGGTCCACTACAGCTTCTATCCGGGCCGAAGCGCGGACGGCATGAGCATCGATACGCAGGGAAACCTGTACGCCTCCGCCGGGATGAACCAGCTGCGGGGGACCTCGGAGACTCTTGCCACCAAGACCGGTGTGTATGTCATTTCCCCGCAGGGCAAGCTGCTCAAGTTCATTCCCATCCCGGAGGACTTCATCACGAACAACGGGTTTGGAGGGTCTGATATGAAAACCCTCTACGTGACCGCTGGCAAGACACTGTACAAGGTACGAACGGAGATCGCCGGCCTGCCCCGCTAGGCGACATATGCAGGGCCGGCGCCGCGGCCCCGGACTGGCACCAACGCTATTGTTGCAAGACTAAGGAGTGAATCATGATCGGCCACCACAAGGATCCAGCACGGTTGCCTCTCTCGTGTGTCGTACTCATTCTGGCGCTTGGATCGTCCATTGAGCTCGGCGCGCAGGACCGGTTGCTGCCCATACCGACCGAGAAGATGACGGACGCGCAAAAGCAAGCAGCGGCGGAATTTGCGGCGGTCCGCAAGTCCAACCCTACGGGACCGTTTGCGGTCATGCTCCGAGTACCTGAACTGATGAGCCTGACGTTCAAGTGGCGGGAACACGTGCAGTTCAGAAGTGTGCTCGATCAGCGGCTGACCGAACTGGGGATCCTCATCGCCGCGCGGCACTGGACCCAGCAGTACGAGTGGAACGCCCACCGGCCGTTGGCGATCAAGGCCGGACTGACGCCGGACATCATTGCGGCCGTAGCGGAGGGGAGGCGCCCCCGTCAGATGGCCGACGACGAGGAAATCCTGTACGACCTGTGCACCGAATTACAGACAAATCACAGCGTCAGCGACGCGACGTACGCACGCGCGCTCGCCACGTTCGGCGAGGCGGGCATCGTCGAGGCCGTCAGCCTTCAAGGGTACTATGCGCTTCTGGCGATGGTGATGAACACGGCGCGAACGCCTCTTCCTGCCGGCGCGCATCCGCCGCTTCCAGCGTTCCCGCGCTGACCGTGGCGCGAGACGAGCATCGCACCATGAGCGAGCAGACGATCGGCCGACGGACGTTTCTCAAGTGGGCCGGCCTGGCGGCGTCGAGCACGGTCGCCCTCGTTCGGCCCGAAGAGGGCCACGCTCAGTACGTGGTTCCCAACTCGGCCGGTACCGAAGCGCCGAAGCTGAAGGCGCCTCCGAATGCCTGCGATTGTCATCATCACATTTATGACGCCCGGTTTCCGTTCTCCGCGCCCGGCGCGCGGATGGTGCCCAACGCCCGCGTGCCGGACTACCGCCTTCTTCAGGGTCGGATTGGAATCACCCGCAGCGTGGTGGTGACACCGGCGCCTTATCCAGCACCTGTCGACGACAACCGGGTCACTCTTGACGCCATTGCTCAGTTCGGGGCCAACGCGCGAGGCGTGGCCATCGTCTCTCCCGCCATCACCGATGCGGAATTGAAGGCCCTGGCCGCCGGAGGCGTTCGCGGCATCCGGTTCTCGCTGGCGCTTGCCGGCACGTTGACGCCCGCCATCGAGACGATCGAGCCCTTGTCGAAGCGCGTGAACGCGCTGGGGTGGCATGTGCAAATCAATATGACCGCCGATCAAATCGTCGCCGCTGGTGATTTGTGGAATCGCCTGCCTTCGACGCTCGTGTTCGATCATATGGGCCACATGCCTCAGCCGATCGGCATCAACCACCCGGCCTTCACGGTCATCCGCCGGTTGGTTGACAAGGGGAGAACCTGGGTCAAGCTTTCGGTGACCTACGACAGCAGCAAGGTGGGCCCTCCGACCTACGCCGACGTGAACAAGGTTGGCCAGGCCTATGTCCAGGCCGCGCCCGAGCGGTTGGTGTGGGGGAGCAACTGGCCGCACCCGAATGAGACGGACAAGCCGAACGATGCCGCGCTGTTCGACTTGCTCGCGAACTGGGCGCCCAGCGAGTCGACCCGTCGCCGCATCCTGGTCGAGAACCCGGAAACTCTGTACGGCTTCACGACGTCCCGCTGACGTAGTGGTCGCGGGCGTTCGGCGCTCGAGTTCTCAATCGTCCGTTGACTGTCCCCGCGGAGCCGCGTAGAACAATACGTGTCTGTTGAACCGAACCAAGGTCCGTCCCTCTGGAAAACGTAGAGAGCACCATGATGTGGCGTGCCAAGCGTTGAAGGGGTGTCGCTCAATGAATCGGCGTGACGCGCTCAAGCTGTTGGTGATGGCTCTGACCCCCTCGTCAGCCGTCGCGGCGACGCCATCGGTGTCCACGCTGATTGGCACGGGGTCGCCGGGGTATTCGGCCCGGGAGGTTAATAATCCGTACGGTCTGGTGATCGGGCCCGATCGCGCGCTCTACTTTTGCGACCTGGGCAATCAACGGATCCGACGGCTCGATGTGAAAACGCGTCGGATCACGACCGTTGCGGGAAACGGCCAGAGGGCGCACGCCGGTGATGGGGGGGCGGCCACCGACGCATCCCTGAACATGCCGCACGAGATTCAGTTCGACTCCTCCGGCAACCTGTACATCGCCGAGCGCGACAATCATGTGATCCGGAAAGTGGATGCGAAGGCTGGCGTCATCTCCACGTTCGCGGGGACCGGTGTTCCGGGATTCTCCGGAGACGGGGGCCCTGCCACGCGGGCCCAGCTTCGGCAGCCTCATAGCATTGCCATCGATCGCAGGGGCCGGCTTCTCATCTGCGACATCGGGAACCACCGCATCCGGCAGGTCGATCTCTCCAGCGGCGCGATCGAGACCTACGGCGGCACCGGCGAGCGGCAACCGACGCCTGATGGTGCGCCGGTGAAGGATGCGCCGTTGAACGGGCCAAGGGCGATCGCCTTCGATCCCGAAGGCAACCTGTATCTCGCGCTTCGCGAAGGCAATGCCATCTACCGCGTCGCGCCCGGAACCATGACGATTCATCATCTGGCGGGCACTGGCGAGCAAGGCTTTTCGGGCGATGGCGGGCCGGCCCGCGCAGCCAGGCTCGCGGGTCCTAAAGGGCTGGCCTATGCGCGCGGCCGGCTGTACGTGGCCGATACGGAGAGCCACGTCGTTCGCCGCATCGAGCTCAAGACCGGTATCATCACAACGGTGCTCGGCACGGGTCAACGGGGCGACGGTCCCGGCCCGGATCCGCTTCGATGCGGGCTCTCGCGGCCGCATGGGGTGTTCGTCGACGCCGGCGGCGCCCTGTACGTCGGCGACAGCGAGGCCCACCGTATTCGACGGGTCAATTAGAGGAGTTCACGAGGAGACAGCCATGAGGAAGTCCTGTCTTGCGGCGATCGTCGTCCTGTCGCTCTTGTTCTTCAGCGCGCCTGATGTCGCGCGCGCGCAGCTCGCCGATTCCACGCAGAAGTTCGTGCAGGTTGCCAACACGTATCAGGTCACGCCGAATATCACCTATTTGACAGCGAACAATTGGGACGCCAAGCTCGATGTGTATCAGCCGCGGGGCGTGAGTGGGCCGAATCCGACGCTGGTCTATTTCCACGGCGGGGGCTGGACCGGCGGAAGCAAGGAAAGCTCCGCGCTCACATTCCTGCCGTATCTCGAGATGGGCTGGACCGTGGTCAATGTGGAGTATCGACTGGCGTCGGTCTCGCTGGCGCCGGCGGCGGTCGAAGATTCCCGGTGTGCGCTGCGGTGGATGTATCGAAACGCGAAGCAGTACAACTTCGACCTCGGCAAGGTGGTGCTGACGGGCACCTCGGCCGGCGGGCACCTCGCGCTGACGACCGGCGTCCTGCCCGCGTCCGCCGGCATGGAACGCCAGTGCCCGGGGGACAGAGGGACTGGACCGGTTTCGACGGAAGAGTTGAAGGTTGCAGCCATCATCAACTGGTACGGCATTGCCGACGTCGTCGAGCTGCTGGATGGTCCAAACATGAAATCGTACGCGGTCGCCTGGCTGGGCAGCATGGGGAATCGAGAGGAGATTGCCAGGCGTGTCTCTCCGCTGACCTATGTGCGACAGGGGCTTCCACCGGTCCTGACCATACACGGCGATGCGGATCCCACCGTGCCCTACACCCAGGCCGTTCGCCTGCGGCAGGCGCTCGAAAAGGTCGGCGTGTCCACCGAACTTGTGACCGTGCCGGGCGGCAAGCACGGGAATTTCACGCTCGACGAGAACCTGAAGATTTACGCGGCCATCCGCAGCTTCCTGGCCAGGCACAATCTGTCGACGCAAACGTCGAGCAATTAGTGTGACGTGACGGCCGGCCTGGCGGGAGGAACGGGGGACGAGGATGACACTCGACAGACTCGCGTGCGCAATATCGATTGTCGGTCTGCTCTGCGCACCCTGTGCTGTTCGGGCGCAATTCGCCACGCCGGACAAGGCGGGAGGCACACGCGTGCTGCCCCCGACGATTCCGATCTTCCCGCTCCAGGATGTCATGCTCTTCCCGAATATCTCCCGGCCGCTTCACATCTTCGAGCCGCGATACCGTGCCATGGTCGCCGATGCGCTGAAGGGCGACCGCATCATCGGCATGGTGCTGCTGCGAGCGGGGTACGAAGCGGAGTATGAAGGAAGGCCGCCGATCTATCCGGTCGGCTGCGCCGGAGTGATCACGGACGTCGAAGAGTTGCCGGACGGACGATACGTCATCATGCTGCGCGGGCTGGTCAAGTTTCACGTCACCAGCGAAGATCAGGGCCGGGCCTACCGGCGGGCGCGCGTGGAGGCGATGCCCGAAGTGGCGGACGCCGAGCAAAGAGCGGCCCTCCGCCGGCAGCGACCGCGGCTGACGGCGCTGCTGGCGGAGGTCGCCGCTGCCGGCTCGCAGCCGCCCTCACCGGCGCTCCCAGACGAAGACCTCGTCAACGGGCTTGCCCAGTACCTCGATCTCGACCCGATCGAGCGCCAGAAACTGCTCGAGCGAAACGACCCGCTGTCGCGATCCCAGGCGCTGATCGACCTGCTGGAGGCGAGGGTGACGCCGGCGCGGTGAGGCCTGGCGCGTGCATCCGCGCCGGCGCGCGTGCTCTCGCGACGGGCGGCTCATTCGCAGGCTTTCACGCGTCACCCGGTCAGCAAGAGGAGCGAGCGAACATGAAGCACCCGTTGTCGGGGCTGGCCGTCCTGGCCCTGTGCGCCGACACGGGTCGCATGTGCCGAAGAGGCGATTTCGGGAATCACCGGCTTGGGTGCATACTGCGCCATCGTCGAGGCCGTTTCCACAGGAGTAGAGACCATGAGTCTTCGCTTCGGCAAATGCGTGATGGCGCCGGTGTTCGGGGTACTACTGGGTGCGACGCCGCTGTGGGCGCAGTTTCAGGCGCCGCCGGCTCCGTGGCGAGGGGCGGGGGCGGTGCCGTGCGTGGGGTCTGACGGCGGCGTCTATCAATGCCCTCCGGCTCCTCGAGTGGTCGCGATCCGCGCCGGCCGTCTGTTCGACAGCCAGAGCGGTCAGATGCTGACGAAACAGGTGGTGCTCCTTTCGGGCGAGCGAATCACCGACGTCGGACCGGAGGCTCAGCTCAAGATCCCGGCTGGATCTCAGGTGATTGACCTCAGCGCGGCGACGGTGCTGCCAGGCCTGATAGACGCGCATTCGCACATGTTCAACACCCGCAGGCCGAAGGTGACGACGGAAAGCTCCATGCTGATCGCCGTGCAGAACCTGCAAGCCGACCTGCGTGCGGGTTTCACGGCAGCCCGTGACATGAGCTCTCACGGCAACGGATACGCCGACGTCGAGATCCGCGACGCCATCAACCAGGGGCGTCTGGACGGCCCCCGGTATCAGGTGTCGACGCTGGGCATCGTGTGGGGGCGTGAAGCTCCAGACCCCGCCGTTCCGCAGAACCCGTTAGCCAGCACCGTGGTGCGGTCCGTTGAGGAAGCGCGTGCAGCCGTGCGCGAGCAGATTGCGCGCGGTACCGATTGGATCAAGCTGTTCCCCACAGGGGGCTACTCCTTCACACCCACGGGCCAGGCCCAATACGCGGTCACCTATCCGCTGCCCGTCCTGCAGGCGCTGATTGAGGAAACCCATCGACTCGGCAAGAAGGCGGCGTGCCACGTTCTTGGGGGCGAGGGGCTGCAAAATGCCATCATCGCCGGCTGCGACACCATCGAGCACGGGTTTGGCCTGAGCCAGGAACAAATCAACATGATGGCCGCAAAGGGGTTGTATTACGATCCGACCTTCGTCCGTTATCTCGAGCCGTACATGGACGATAACGATGCCAAGAACACCGGGGGCAAGTATCGGATGATTCCCATCTTCGAGAAGGCCGTGTCGATGGCCGCCGCCACGAAGGGCATCAAGATCATGATGGGCAGCGGAGTCGACGGCGCGACCTACCCGCACGGCACCCAGGCGCTCGACTTCGAGGCGCTCGTGAAGCGCGCGGGCCTGACCCCGGCGCGGGCCATTCAAGGTGGAACCTCGGTCAACGCAGAAGTGCTCGGATGGCAGGATCGGATCGGCTCAATCGCCAAGGGCAAGTACGCCGACCTCGTCGCCGTCTCCGGCGATCCGCTGGCCGACATCACGGAGCTGCAGCGCATCGCGTTTGTGATGAAAGGCGGAAAGGTCGTCAGGGACGACTTGTCGCGAAGCGGCCGGGCGAGGTGAGGAGGAGCGATGAGCAGGAGAACCATCGGAGCGTCGGTCCTGGTCGTCACCGGCGCGCTCGCCGCAGCGGCGGCGCTTTCTGGAGACGCGGTTGCCCAGGGCCCGGCGCCGCGGCCCCTCGTCGGACAGGCGCAATACGAGCGGTGGCAGGTGGAGCTCTCCAACTGGGGACGCTGGGGCCCGGACGACGAGATGGGAACCCTCAACCTGATTACGCCGGCCAGGCGCCGGGCGGCGATGGCGCTCGTGAAGGAGGGAGTGCCGGTATCACTGTCGGCGAATGCCTTTACCGAAAAAGCCCTCGACGTCCCGTGCCCGGCCGAATGGGCCCTGACCTCCGCTTCGGACACAGGCGCCACCGATCGGGTGGCGTTTCCCTGCATCCACGGCGCGGCCTCAACTCACATTGATTCTCTCGCTCACACGTTCTTCCGCGGCAAGATGTGGAATGGCTACGACACATCGGCGCTGGTCACCAAGGAAAGAGGCGCCATCAAGAACTCCGTTCTCCCCATGAAGAACGGGATCGTCACCCGCGCGGTGTTGTACGACATCGCGAGGCTCAAGGGTGTGCCGTATCTCGCGCCGGGCGATCGCATCTTCGCCGAGGACCTCGAGGCTTGGGAAAAGAAGGCGGGTGTCAGGGTGGCGCCAGGGGACGCGCTGGTGCTGCGCTGGGGCCGCTATGGACGGCGATCCACACTCGGTCCGGACGACGGCGCGGCCGGGCTCGATAATTCGGTCCTTCCGTGGCTGAAACGGCGCGACATCGCGTTGCTGGTCTGGGAAACGGCCGGGTATACGCCGCAGCCCGCGGGCGATCTGCCCAGAAACGCGGTCCATAATTTCATTCAGGCGATCCTCGGTATCCACGTTCTCGACCGCGCTGATCTGGAAGCGTTGAGCGAAGCGACTGCATCCCGCAATCGCTGGGAGTTCATGTTGACGGTCACCCCGTTGGCGCTCACCAATGCCACGGGTTCACCGGTCAATCCCATTGCGATGTTCTGAGAGAATCGTAGGGCGGCTCGATATTCCGGAGCGAAGCGGGCTTGGGAAAAGGAGTTGGCGATGAGCAGACTGATTTCTGGCCTCTGCATGATGTGGATGCTGGCGGCGGGGACGGCGTGGGCACAGGCATTCCCGGCCAATGAAGCGGGCGTGACGATGGGCCATTGGCATCTCAACACGCGCGATGTCGAAGCCAACAGGAAGATCTTTGTTGGCATGGGCGGCATCGCGATGAAGGCGGGCAATTTCGAAGTCGTGAGGTTTCCCGGCGTCGTCGTCTACCTGCATCAGAACCAGGCACCGCCGCCGACCGGGGGCACTGTGGGCAGTGTGGTGAACCATGTGGGATTCATCGTGCAGAACGTCCGGACGTCAGTCGCCAACTGGAAGGCCGCGGGCGTGCCGGTCCTGCCCGGCAACGAGGGCAGGATGGATCAGGCCTTCGTCGTGACGCCGGACCAGCTGAGGATCGAGATTCTGGAAGACAAGAACCAGAAGTTCCCGATCCAGCATCACCACGTCCATTTCTTCGTGGCGGAAGGCCAGATACCTGAGATCCAGGCCTGGTATACGAAGCTGTTCGGTGCGAAGCCCGGGAAGCGCGGGGCGAACCAGGCCGCCGACATCCCCGGCGTGAACCTCACATTCTCCAAGACCGAGATGCCGGCGCCCACCAACAAAGGGCGCGTGCTCGACCACATCGGCTTCGACGTCAAGAACCTGGAAGCCTTCTGCAAGAAGCTCGAAGCGGCCGGCGTCAAACTGGACCGGCCCTACACGAAGAATCCGCAGACCGGTGGCGCGCTCGCGTTTATCTACGATCCGTGGGGCACCTACATCGAGCTGAACGAGCGCCCCAACCCGCTCTAACGTGCCGAAAGGCCGGCCCTGCGCCCAGGGCGCATGACCGTGGGATGTTCTGTTCAACGAGGGAGACCGGCGATGCTCGGCAGGATGAAGGGGATGCTTCTGCTCGGGGGGATTCTTCTCCTGCCGGTGACCTCCGCGGTCTCGGAACAAGGCGCGTCGGGTCAAGGCTCAGGCTCCAGGCGTGAAGCCGGGGGCGGCCTTCCCCAAGACGTCCATCAGGACTCCCGCAGCCGGCTTCCTCCGATCACACTGGAGGAGCTGAACGAGCAGGGCCGGAACGATTACGCCGCCGCCGGCGCGAGCTCGCCGACCGGTCGACCGGAAGGCGCGGCCGCGATCCGGCTTCACCGCTCAGGCGTCGATGTCCGGTGGGACTCCGCCATCGGACGCCGGCTCACCGAATTGGCCATCATCACGACGGCCCGCGAGCTGGACCAGCCGTACGAGTGGTCGCTTCATGAAATGGAAGCGCTGTCGGTCGGGCTGGAGCCGGCGATTGTCGACCTCGTCCGGCATCGGAAGCCCCTCGCCGGAGTCGGCGAGCGGGAAGCGGCCATCATCCAGCTCGGACGCGAGCTTGGCAGGCACAAGGTGACTGCCGCGACTTACGCGCGCGCGTTCGCGCTTTTCGGGAAGACGAATCTCGTCGATATCGTCGACTTGATGGCTCAGTACGCCGGCGTCGCAGCGAATCTGACCGCGGCCAACCAGTGGATGCCCCCCCAGATGGCGCAGTTTCTGCCGCTGCCGTTTACGCTTCCCACCGATTTTCTGCCGGATTCGAGAAGCCGCATTCCCACGGTCAACCCGGATCGGCCTCCCGCTCGACCCCCGACGCAGACGATGCCCGGCGGCCTTTACCGGCGCACGCTTGCGCCGCCCCCGACCGGTCCGGCATCGATGGGGCGCTTCGCCGCAGGCCTCACGTCGCTGGAGTCCAGTCAGGGACGGGCGCTGATGGCGCTGGCGGTCCTCATCACGGCCCGCGAACACGATCAGCAGTACGAGTGGACCGTCAACGAGTCCCGCGCGCGCGCCGCCGGCCTGGCCCCCGCGGTGATCGACATCGTCCGCCTTCGCAAGCCGCTGACGGGAATCGGCGAAAAAGAGGCGATCCTGATCCAGTTCGGCCGCGAGCTGTTTGGGAAGCACGTGGTCACCACGGAAACGTACGCGCGGGCGAAGCAGGTGTTCGGTCAGCGGGACCTGTCGGACTTCGTCGTCGGCCTGATGGCGCCGCACGCGAGGGAAGCGACCTTGTTGACCGCCTTCGATCAACACCTGCCCGCAGGCCAGCAGCCACAGCTGCCGATGCCCTGACGCGTCCGGCGCCTGCCTGGATGAGCGCTTGTTCAGCGGCCGCGTCATGGTCCACGCATCGGAGGCAGGAGCCCGCACGGTGAGCATCTTTCATGGAGGACTCGGACGCGTATGCACCTCGAGAACGCAACGGCACTGATCACGGGTGGGACGAGCGGCATCGGCCTCGCCGTCGCGAAGACCCTGGCGAGCGCGGGAGCGCGCGTGGCGGTCACCGGGCGTGACGAGCGTCGACTGGCCGAGGCGGCGCGGGCTGCCGGCGCCCACCCGATACGGGCCGATGTCACGAGCGAAGCGGACGTGGAGCGGACGTATCGCGAGGTCTTCAACGCGTTCGGTCATCTCGACATCCTGGTGAACAACGCGGGGTTCGGTGTGTTCAAGGGCCTCGTCGACATGGACCGCGCGAGCTTCGATGCGGTGTTTGCGACCAACGTCACGGGCGCCATGCTGATGGCCCGCGAAGCGGCCAGACACTTCATCGAGAGGAATCGGGGCAACATCGTCAATATCGCCTCGACCGCCGCCTTGCGGGGTGCCGCAGGTGGCAGCGCGTACTACGCGAGCAAGTTTGCGCTCCGCGGGATGACCGAATGCTGGCGCGCGGAGCTGCGGCCGCACAACGTCCGCGTGTTCCTGATCAATCCCAGCGAAGTGCTGACCAGTTTTTCAGCCACGGCAGGGTTGACCCAGGACGAGAACCCGACGAAGCTCCGAGGTGAAGACATCGCGCACGCCGTGAAGGCGGCGCTCGAGATGGACGATCGCGGCTTCACACCCGAGCTGACCGTGTTCGCGACCAACCCCAGGGGATAAAGCGGTGATACTGGAGCGCAGGAGGCACCATGACCCGTCGGTTCTCGACCGTGTCGCGCCGTAAGTTTCTGCAGGCAGGCGCCGTGTCGACGGCCGGCGCCGCGCTCGTGGGCGCCGGGCATGCGACGGCGTTCAGCCCAGGACAGATCGGCGGGCGTCCGGATCGCCGCGTGGCGTCGGTGAAGGCGCTCGTCTTCGACGTGTTCGGCACGGTCGTCGACTGGCGCACGTCGGTGGCGCGCGAGGTCGAGGAGGTGGCGAAGCGGAAGGGCCTGACGGTGAACGGCGAGAAGTTCGCCGACGCCTGGCGCGCCGAGTACCGTCCGAGCATGGACCGGGTCCGGAGCGGCGAACGGCCCTGGACCAAGCTCGACACCCTGCATCGGATGGTGCTCGACAAGATCCTGATCGACTTCCGTATTGCGGGGCTTTCGGAAGAGGAAATCGACAGCCTCAACCGCGCCTGGCATCGGTTGCGGCCGTGGCCGGACGCGGTCAGCGGACTCACCCGCCTGAAGGGCGCGTTCACCATCGCGCCGCTCTCGAATGGCAACATGTCCCTGATGACCGACATGGCGAAGCATGCGGGGCTGCCGTGGGACTGCATTCTGGGAGCCGAACTCGTCCGTCGCTACAAGCCCGACCGCGAGGTGTATCAGTCCGCGGCGGACTTTCTCGACCTCAAGCCTGCCGACGTGATGATGGTGGCGGCGCACCTGGGCGATCTGCGCGCCGCGAAGGCCGTGGGGTTGAGCACAGCGTTCGTCGCCAGGCCGCTCGAATACGGGCCGAATGGAAAACCCGATCTGAAGCCCGATTCGTCGGTCGACCTGACGGCGGGAGACTTCAACGATCTTGCCGGGCAGCTCGGCGTCTAGGAGTCCGTCCGAGTAATCGCCGTGATAGTCACGTTCCCTCTGGCTGCGCGCCCACAATGTCTGTCGCCGCTCTCGGCGATGG
>MEQV01000228.1 GCA_001770355.1 Betaproteobacteria bacterium RIFCSPLOWO2_02_FULL_62_17 | reverse complement strand
GACCACCGAGAAAGTCACCGAGGCTTTCAAGATCATGCTGAGCAATCCCAAGCTCTCGGCGATCCTGGTCAATATCTTCGGCGGCATCATGCGCTGCGACGTGATCGCCGAGGGCGTGGTGGCGGCGGCAAAAGAGGTGCATTTGTCGGTGCCGCTGGTGGTGCGCATGAAGGGCACCAACGAGGAACTGGGCAAGAAGATCCTCGCCGATTCGGGCCTGCCCATCGTCACCGCCGACAACATGGGTGAAGCGGCGGAGCGCGCGGTCGCGGCGTCCAAGGGAAAGCACTGACCATGTCGATACTCATCAACAAGAACACCCGCGTCGTCACCCAGGGCATCACCGGCAAGACCGGGCAGTTCCACACGCGCGCTTCGCGCGATTACGCCAATGGCAGGAACTGCTACGTGGCGGGCGTCAATCCGAAAAAAGCGGGCGAGGATTTCGAGGGCATTCCCATTTTTGCTTCGGTCAGGGACGCCAAGGCCACGACCGGTTGCAACGTTTCGGTGATTTACGTGCCGCCGCCCGGCGCGGCCGCGGCGATCTGGGAAGCCGTCGAGGCGGATCTGGATCTGGTGATCTGCATCACCGAAGGCATTCCGGTGCGCGATATGGTCGAGGTGCGCGACCGCATGAAAAAGCAAGCTCGCAGAACGCTGCTGGTCGGCCCCAATTGCCCCGGCGTGATAACTCCGGATGAAATCAAGATCGGCATCATGCCCGGCCACATTCATAAGAAAGGCCGCGTCGGCGTGGTGTCGCGCTCGGGAACGCTGACCTATGAGGCGGTCGGCCAGTTGACTGAACTGGGCCTGGGCCAGTCCACCGCGGTGGGCACCGGCGGCGACCCGGTGAACGGCCTGAAGCACATCGATGTGCTCAAGCTCTTTAATGACGATCCGGAAACCGATGCGGTGGTGATGATCGGTGAAATTGGCGGAACGGACGAAGAGGAGGCGGCCAGGTGGGTCATAGCCAACATGCGAAAGCCGGTGGTGGGCTTCATCGCCGGCGTCACCGCGCCGCCCGGCAAGCGCATGGGCCATGCCGGCGCCATCATCTCCGGCGGCAAGGGCACGGCGCAGGAGAAACTCGCCGTGATGGAGGCCTGCGGCATCAAGGTGACCAAGAATCCGGCCGAGATGGGGCACCTGTTGAAGAGCGTGCTCAAATAGCCGGGGCCATGCGGACAGCTCCGCCAGTCCGGCTCGCTCACTCCAGGGTCGTGATGCCGTGCCGGATGGCGAACTTGACCAGCGCGGGCAGGTTGTCGACGCCAAGCTTGGCGGTCAGCCGATGCCGGTAAGTCTCGATGCTCTTGGGCGAGACGCCAAGGCGCTCCGCGGTAGCGGCGATATTGCTGCCCTCGACGGTGAGCTTGAGCACTTCGCGCTCGCGCGGGCTCAGCAGCTTCAGCGGATCGCCGCGCCGGTGGTCCCGCTGATACTGCTCTACCGCCTGTTTGTCAATCTTGCTGCACAGGTAGCGCTGGCCCGCGTGCACCGCGCGCACGGCCTCCACCAGCACGCGGCCGGCGGCGTCCTTCAGGACGTATCCCAGTGCTCCCGCCTGGAGCGCGCGGCAGACATATTCCGGATTGGCGTGCATCGACAGCATCAGCACCTGCATTTGCGGCGCCGCGTCGAGCATCCCGAGGATGAGGTCTATGCCATTGACGCCCGGCATGGCCACGTCCACGATGCCCACGTCGACGTCCTGCCGGGCGGCGAGGTCGATCGCTTCGCTTCCGTCGCCGGTGCTGCCCAGGACGCGCATGTCCGCCTGCGCCTCCAACAGCCTGGCGACGCCTTCGCGGAGGATCGCGTGGTCGTCAACCAGCAATATCTGGATGGGCATGGGGAATCTCCGCGGCGACGAGCGTTCCGGCGCCGGTATCTTCGATAATCAGCGAGCCGCCCAGGGCTTCGGCGCGCTCGCGCATGAACGCGGTGCCCCACCCGCTCCTTCTATCCGCGACCGCCGCGGCCGAGGCGATGCCGCGGCCATTGTCTATGACGCACAGACGCACGGCAGCGTCGGTGCCGGACAGAGTAAGCCTCACCTGCGATGCGCCGGCGTGCTTCGCCGCATTCATGAGCGCTTCCTGGGCAATGCGGAACAGCGCCAGCTCCGCCGCGGGAGCCGGACGCGGCCCGAGCGTATTCCCATCGACCAACACCGTGAGGCCGGCCCACTGCTCGACCCTCTTGGCATGGGACTTGATCGCCGTGACCAGGCCGAAGTCGTCCAGCAGCGCGGGTCTCAAGTCGGCGATGACCTGCCTCACCGCATCCATAGTCCTCGCAACCAGTCCCGCCAATTCATCCAGCAATGAATGGATCGCCTGCGCGTTTTCCGCTGTCGACATGCCGCGCAGTCTTTCCAGCTCGATGCCGACCGCGCTGAGGTTCTGGCCGATAAGGTCATGCAAGTCGGCTGCGAAACGCCGGCGCTCGGCCTCCTGCGCCTCGACCAGGCGCCTGAGAAGGTCGTGAATGCGGGCCGCATTGGCGCGCAGCGCTGCTTCAGCGTTCTTGCGCTCGGTGATGTCGGTCATCGCCCCGGTCATGCGTGCGCGGGCGCCGTTTTCGTCGCGCAGCGTCGTGCCCCGGGCAAGCACCCAGCGGTGGCGACCGTCCTGGTGGCGCAAGCGAAGCTCGACTGTATAGGAATCCCCGCTGCTCAATTGACGTTCGATGGCTTCGGTGACGCGCGCCTTGTCATCCGGATGAACGAAGTCAAGCAGCGGGTCCTTCACGCCGGACAGTTCGCTCTTGCCATAGCCGAGAATCTCGCCCCAGCGCTGAGACAGATAACCCTGATGCGTCCGCAGATCCCAGTCCCAGATACCGTCGTTGGTGCCGCGCACCACCAGCGCATAGCGTTCCTCGGCCTCGGCATGCTGTTTCAATTCCCGAAGCAGGAAAATCAGCAGCGCCAGCAGAAGGGCCAGGAAGACCGCCATCGCGGTTGCCGCCGTGGCCGTCGCACGCCACCAGGGCTGGAACCACATTGTGTGATCCTCGGTCACCGCGACAATCAGGTCGAAGCCGGGGACATGGCGGAAGGAAAGCACGCGCCTTCGCCCGTCGAACGGCGACGTCAGATCAAAGCTGCCCGCCGGTTCTTTGGAGATGCGCTCGCGGAAGAATTTGAGCTTGGACACATCGAGCGGCAGATCCGGCCTGTCCGGAAATCGCGCGAGCACCACGCCGTCGCCGCGTATAAGCCTGAGCGTCGTGCCGTCGCCCGCCTGGAGCGATTGGTAGAATTGGGCGAAATACCCGGGGTCTATTGCCGTCCCGATGACGCCGGCGAGGCGCCGGTTCCCGTCCACGATGCGCCGCGCCACCGGAAGATTGATCTGGCCGGTCACCGATCCCGGCGTGACGCGACCGAAGAAAAGCTGTTCGGTGCCCGATTCGAACGCGTTGCGGGTGTGCTCGAAGCTGCTGACGCGCAAGCGGCGTATGTCGGCTCCCAGCGACGTCGTGTGACCCCTCCCCGCGGCATCATCGGCATATATGGATATAACAATGCCGATTCGCGCGACACCGTCCTTGAGCATCTCCACGACTTCCGGAGTAGTGGGCCGATCGAGCGCGCCTTTTTCCACCAATCTCCGCCCCAATTCGCGCAACTGGATGTCGATCATGGTGAACGTCCGGGCGACATGCTCCTCCAGCGCTCGCGCGAGCGTGCCGGATCGTGCGAAAGCCGCTGTTTCCAGGCGCTGGTAATGGGACCAGAAGTAAAGCGCCGCGAAGCCCACCACGAGCACGCCGAGCCCAATATAGGCGCCAAGCAGAAGCGTGCGCGTTCGACGGTATCTGATCGACGAGGACGTCACTTCTCAGTTCCCTGTGTTGGCCGCGCAAGCAGCTTACGCCAGGAACCTCCTCCAGACAGATTCATTTGCGCCAATTCATTGCATGGCGCGTAAGGATTCCCTTACGCAAGATACTTCAAGGCGAACTAATTTCGCCGCGTGACTGGTTTTCCTGACAGACATCAACATCAGAAAAGCGCAGCATGAAAGATTGTTTTTCGCGAGAGACGGCAGACTGCGTGAAGCGGGTCCGCCTGCACCCTGGGCGGGGAAGGCATGCCGATCGAGTTGCTGGATAGCGCGCAAGTATTTCTCGCCCTCGTGCTACTGAACGAGCGGGACCCGGCGTCGTGAACGGTTTGCATGTGCTGATGCTCGGAAAGCCGGTGCGCCCGTTGATTGGTGGGAGCGCTGTGCCGTATCCCTGCAAGGTTAGGGGAGCTTATTCTTAGTGGAAAAGGCGGCATCCTCGATTCGCTTGGTCCTGCTGACGGTTGACGGGCAGACCTACGCATTGCATTTCGAGGCAGTGGATCGCGTCCTGCACATGGTCGAGATCACGCCGCTGCCGGGAGCACCTGAAGTCGTGGAAGGCATCGTCAACATTCAAGGCGAGGTGGTCCCGGTCGTGAGCATCCGCAGGCGCCTCGGTCTTGTCCATCGTGCCGTGGGGGTATCCGACAGCATGGTGCTGGCGCGCGCGCGCGCCAGACGACTCGCCATCATCGCGGAGTCCGTATTGGGCGTGGTCGAGCGTCCGGCTGACGACATTGGGAGCAGCGGCGACATCGTCCGCGGTATCGAACACATCGAGGGCGTGCTCAAGACGAGCGAAGGTCTCGTTCTTATCCACGATCTTGACCGGTTCTTTTCTCCAGAGGAAGAGAAGTCCCTGCATCTGGCGTTGGACAGGGGCTGACGGATGGCCATCGAACTGCCAATCGCCTTGCCCGATTCGCTGCTGTCGCGCCTCGCCGATTTCCTTGCGTCGCAGGTGGGGCTCCACTTCCCGAGAGAGCGCTGGCGCGATCTGGAGCGCGGCATCGCCGCCGCCTCGCGCGAGTCAGGTTATGCGCAAGCGGAGGCCTACATTCATTGGCTGCTCGCCGCGCCACTGACGCAAACTCAAATTGAGAGTCTGGCGTGCCAGCTGACGGTAGGCGAGACGTATTTTTTTCGCGAGCGAAGAAGCCTCGAAATTCTCGAGCAGCAGATCCTGCCGGAGCTGCTTCGCGCTCGCGCCCAAACCGAAAAGCATGTTCGCATCTGGAGCGCCGGCTGCTGCAGCGGCGAGGAGCCCTATTCGATCGCCATGCTTCTCGACCGGCTGATCCCCGATGTCGAGAAATGGAACCTGACGATCCTGGCGACGGACATCAATCCACGCTTCCTGCGCAAGGCGGCGCAGGGCGTGTACGGCGAATGGTCGTTCCGCGACACGCCCGCCTGGATCAGGGAGCGCTATTTCGCCGGGCGGGAGGACGGAAGCTACGAGATCCAGCCGCGCATACGGCGGATGGTGAGCTTTTCCTATCTGAATCTCGCCGACGATGCTTACCCATCGCTGGTAAACAACACCAACGCGATGGATCTGATCTTGTGCCGCAACGTGCTCATGTATTTCGCGCAGGCGAGGGCGACAATGGTCATCGACAAGCTGCGGCGTTCGCTCGTCGATGGGGGGTGGCTGATCACCAGCCCCGCTGAGACGTCGACCGTCCTGTTTTCCGCATTCACGGCCGTCGAGTTTCCCGGCGCGATTCTGTATCGCAGGATGGCGGCCAGCGGGCTGTCGACCGTCGCCGTCAGGCGTCAAAGCCCGTGGTACCAGGGGGAGGCCGCGGCAGTACACGCGCCGGCGCCCGCTGCGCCAGCGGAGACTGGGGCCTTCAGCGTGGTCCGATCGGCCCTCGCGCCGGACATGTTGCACCAAGCAGGCGGTGAGCAGGCGAGGCAAGCCGAAGACGCGGACTCGCGCAAGCACGATGATCGCGAAACACCGCTGCGCAAAGCCCGCACTTGCGCCGATGAGGGAAGGCTGGCCGAAGCACTGGAGTGGTGCGAGAAGGCGATTGCCGCCGACAAGCTGAACCCGGCGCACTATTATCTGCTTGCCGCTATCGAGCAAGAGCGAGGGCAAAGCGAGAAGGCCGAACACTCGCTCGGACGCGCGCTTTACCTGGAGCCGGATTTCGCGCTGGCTCATTTCGCCCTGGGCAACCTGTGCCTGTCCGCGGGGCGCCGGCGGGAAGCGCAACGGCATTTCGGCAATGCGCTGACCCTGCTGCGGGCGTGCCCGGCCAATACCCTGTTGCCGGAGTCGGACGGACTGAGCGCCGGCCGGCTGCTCGAAATCATCGCCTCGGTGCAGGCGAGCATGCCGCGCGCGCATAAGGAACCAGCGGCATGAGCCCGCCGGGCCACCCCAAGGACGAGTACCGGAGTGCGCAGCACGAAGGTACCCCAATGAACACGGGCAAAGCGGGGGCGCGCCAGACCCAGCGGGCAGCCATCGACTGGGCCGAAGTGCGCGCGCGCCTGGATGCCGCGCAAGCCGCCAGCGAACAGGCATGGACGCCCGGGGCCGATGCGAGCAAACGCATCCTGCACGAGAGGGCGCTGGCGCTCGCCACGGAGCCCGGCAGGACGCAATCCCTCGACCAAAGCATCGAGGCGGTGGAATTTCTGCTCGCGCATGAGCGTTACGCCGTCGAATCCTCTTACGTGCGCGAGGTTTATCCTCTGGAAAACCTCACCCCGCTGCCATGCACCCCGGCATTCGTGCTCGGCATCGTCAACCTGCGCGGCGAAATCGTTTCGGTCATCGACTTGCGCAAGTTCTTCGACCTGCCGCAAACCGGTTTGCCCGACTTGAACAAAGTTATCGTCCTCGAGTCCGGGGACATGGTGTTCGGCATCCTCGCGGATGCCATCCTCGGCGCGCGCCGCATTGCGCTTGCCGAAATCCAGCCGTCGCTGCCCACGCTCACCGGCATCCGGGAGAAATACCTGAAGGGGATCACCCCGGAGCGCACCGTGGTGCTCGATGCCGGGCGGCTGCTCGCCGACCGTGAAATTGTGGTGCAGGAAAAGGCGGACGGTTAAGGCCACGGGCCGCAATGACAGGCAAGAAGACCGACAAGGAGAAGCAGGCATGAATTGGTTTCTGGATCTCACGACCCGCAACAAACTGTTCGTTTGCTTCGGACTGATCTTCGCGCTGATCGCGTGGGTGATCGCAAGCGCCCACACCGGGATCAATACCATCCGCGAGTCGCAGAATCGCCTATACAACGAAGACCTCGCCAATGTGCGCGATCTGCAGGCAGTGCGCGTTAATTACAATGGCATGCGGGTTCTGATGCTCGAAGCGCAACTGTTGAACAAACGCGCGGAACAGGATCCGCTGCTGGCGCAAGCCGCGGAACGCTCGAAACAAATAGACCGGATCATCGCCGGCCTGCTGGCGCGGGCGAAGAATGACCCCAGGCAATTGTCGCGGCTGGAGGAGCTGAAATCCGTCTGGCAGGCGTTTGCCCAAACCAAGGATGCCGAAATCGTTCCCCTGATCCTGGCCGGCAAGTTAGTGGAAGCGCGCGGATTTGCGGTCGGCGTACAGCAGGGGCGGGCGCAAAAGATTCGCGCCATCGCCCAGGAACTCGGTGACACCGCCGAAGAAGGCGCGCGCCTGGCTGTGGCCAATGCCGATCTGCAGGCCAATCAGTCGTTTCGCGCTTTTCTGTTTATCGGGATCGCGGCCATGGTAATCGGCGTGCTGCTGGCGCTGGTGCTGGAATGGGTGATCGCGGGGCCGTTGCGCGGGTTATCGCGCGCTGCCGAGCAGATTGCCGCGGGCGATCTCACGGTCGAGGTGCCCAGGGACAATCGCGCCGACGAGGTCGGCAGCTTGCGGCGCGCGTTCGGCGCCATGGTCGGGAGCTTGCGGCGCACCACCCGGGAACTGAACGAAGGCGTCGGCGTACTCGCTTCCTCGTCCAGTGAGATCTTCGCCACCATGACGCAGGTGGCTTCCGGTGCCGCGGAGACAGCCAGCGCGGTGAGCGAGACCAGCGCGACGGTGGAGGAGGTCAAGCAGACCGCCGCAGTCTCGAGCCAGAAGGCGAAGTACGTCTCGGAGAGCGCGCAGAAGGTGGCGCAGGTGTCGCAGGCCGGGCGCAAGTCGGTGGCGGGCACCATCCAGGGAATGCAGCGCATCCAGGAGCAGATGGAGTCGGTCGCCGAGAGCATCGTGCGGCTGTCGGAGCAAA
>MEQV01000227.1 GCA_001770355.1 Betaproteobacteria bacterium RIFCSPLOWO2_02_FULL_62_17 | reverse complement strand
GATCGGCCGCTTCTTGTCCGAGCGGCCGTAGCCTTCGTTATCCATGCACCAGGCGTCGAACCCTCGCGCGGCGAACCAATCCATCACCGACGAATCCGGACGTCCCGGCACGCTTAGATCGAAAGTAGGCTGCGATGCCATGGACGAACCATGCACGAACAGCACCGCCCCGCGCGTCGGCGCACTACTGGGCGGTTTGCGCCAGAGAAACAGCTTTACATCACCTTTGCTCGTCCAATGCTCCGTTCCCGGCACAGCCCCTGCCCCGACGTTCATCAATGCTCCCCCAACCCGTTGTGTTCCGGCCGGTGGTGGTGCCTGGCAAACCGCGCCCCCACGACGGCTTTAAAGCTGCGTATTCTACGTTAGCGACTCGCCACTTGCGCCGGACCGGCTAGAATCCGCCCTATCAATGCGGTGCGCAGCGCCCTGATTCCAGGAGTTTACCCATGAGCGGCCCTTTCCCATTCCAGAACGCGAGCGCGGAAGCGCAGAAGCACTACGCCGAGCGGGAACAGCGCATGGCCGACGCGATCGCGCTGAAGGAACCCGACCGCGTGCCGATTTCCTACTCGAGCCAGTTCTGGCACGCGCGTTACGCCGGCATCAGCAACCGCACCGCCATGTACGACTACGAAGCGCTGGCAGCGGCCACGCGGCGCGTGGTGCTCGATCTGCAGCCCGATACGGTGAATTCGCCGTTCGGCGCGACCGCGCTCGGGCCGACGCTGGAGATCCTCAACTACAGCTCCTACCAGTGGCCGGGCCACGGCCTCCCCGACGACCGCCCCTACCAGTACATCGACGCCGAGCATATGCGCCCCGACGAGTACGAAGACTTCATCGAGGACCCGAGCTGGTTTCTGTTCACCCGCTACCTGCCGCGCGTCACCGACGCCTATGCGCCGCTTGCCAAGCTGCCGCAATGGGCCGGGCGCACCTCGGTGCGCATCCCGTTCTACTCGCGCTATTTCGGCGACCCGGAAGTGGCGGCCGCGCTCAAGCGCATCATCGCCGCCGGCGAGGAGGCGGCGAAAATGCTGGAGCGCGCCGCGGTATTCCAGCAGGAGCTGATCGACCTGGGATTTCCGCTGGGGCGCAACGCCTCCTGTATCGCGCCCTACGACTATTTCGGCGATTTCCTGCGCGGCTCCAAGGGCATCATGCTCGACATGTTCCGCCGCAAGGACAAGCTGCTCGCGGCGATGGAGAAGGTGATCCCGATGCTGCTCCGCGACGTGGTCCAGTCCTCGGCCGGCGCGCCCTGCAAGCTGGTGTTCATACCGCTGCACTGGGGAATCGACGGGTTCATGTCGGTCGACCAGTTCAAGACCTTCTACTGGCCACAGCTTCGCAAGGTGATGATGGGCATCATCGACGCGGGGCTGGTGCCGCTGGTGTTCTGGGAGGGCAAGTGCGATTCACGCATGGAAATCATCGCCGACATACCCAGGGGCAAGTGCATCTACTGGTTCGAGCGCAGCGACCTGTTCCGCGCCAAGGCGGTGCTGGGCGATATCGTCTGCCTGCGCGGCGATGTCCCGGCATCGATGCTGATAGGGGGCACGCCCGAGGAGGTGCGCGCCTACTGCCGCAAGCTGATCGAGGTGGTGGGCAAGGGCGGCGGATTCATGCTCGATTCGAGCACCGGCATCCCCGAGGAATCCAAGACGCAGAACGTGTTCGCGATGTTCCAGGCAGTGAAGGATTTTGGCGGCCGCGGCTGAGCGGCAGGATATCGATCCCGCGGCCGGAATGGACCCACCCCCGGGGCGCATCCGGATTGACGCTCCCTCGGTAAGACCAGGAGGCTTGAATTCTACTATGACACCCGTGAACAACGTCAGGCCCGCGGCGCCCATCGTTGCCGGAAACCGCGTTGAGCTGCAGTTGCTCACCACGCTGAAATGCAATCTTCGCTGCAGCTACTGCTCGCTGGGCGTCGGCGAGGTGCTCGGATCGCAGAAGCGCGCCAGCTATTCCGCCGCGCAGCTCGAACAATTCGTCACCACCCACCTGAGCGGCAAGGAAACCTACTTCACGCTGTACGGCGGCGAGCCCACGCTCAACACCCGCTTCGCGCTGGAGGTCATGCGGCGGTTTCCGACCTGCCGCTTCAATCTGCAGACCAATGGCACGCTGCTGGACCGCGTGCCCGACGAATTCCTGTCGCGGCTGTCCAACATCATGATCTCGGTGGACGGCGGCGAAGGCGTCACCGACGGCTTCCGCGGCAAGGGCATCTACCGGAAAGTGCTGGACAACGTCGCGAAGATCCGTCCGAAGGTGGCCGGGTCGCTGACCGCGCGCGTCACCTGGTGGAGCGGGGACACCACGCTCGGGGATTTCGACGAGCTCGCGCGCCGCTTCGACTACGTGTATTTCCAGTTCGCCCAGGACGAGGCCGCGCATCCTCCGCAATCCGTGAGCAGGAAAAAACGCGTGCTCACGCAGCTGGTGGAGCGGTTTTTCGCAGGCGACGCGCTCTATCCCATCGTTCCCGTCATGGGGACGGTGCGCAACAAGGTGGTTCCGGCAAGGATCAACGAGATCTCCGCCGGGCTCACCCAGTGCCGGGTGTCATCGAACCTGCTCAATGTGATGCCCGACGGAAAGATCTTCCCCTGCCCGGACATGCTCTACGCGCGGGAGCTGCTGCAGGGCGACGTGGTGGAGAACTGGGTGAAATCGAGCCCGCTGCAGCCGCACCCCGACATGCCGTGCGGGGACTGCGAGGCGCACCACTTCTGTCGCGGCAACTGCATGAAGAACCTGCACCTCGCCTATGTAATAAAAAACGAGGCATGGAGAAAGCACGTCACCGAACCGGTGTGCGAGCTGATCCGCTTCCTGGGCGCCGAGGTCGACCGGCACCGCCCGGCCAAGTGGTTCGCCGGCGCCCCCTTACCCGTGCGCAGAGCGATCACCGACGCGGAGGTCTACGAGTTCTGCGAAGTGATGCCGTGAGGAAGCCCAGGGCGCACGCCGCTTGCCCGCGCAGTCTATAATTTCGCTCCGTTGAATTAGCGTTCATTTTTTGACAGGCGGCCGCGAACCCCGCTTGAATCATCGACTATCCAATAACAAGGAGCAACACCGTGGCCTACAAGGACCTAAGGGAATTCATTGCGAAACTGGAGCAGGAAGGCGAACTGAAAAGGGTAAAGGCGAAAGTGGATTGGGACCAGGAGCTTTGCGCCGTTGCAAAATTGAGCGAGGAGCAGAGGGGTCCGGCGCTCCTGTTTGAAAACGTGAAGGACTATCCCAGTCCGGTGCTCACCAGCGCCTTTTCAACCGAGAGGGCCCTGGCGCTGGCATTGGGTCTGCCCAAGGAGACTTCCCTGGTCGAGACCACCAGGACGTGGGTGAAGAGGTCGCAGACCAAGATTCCCCCCGTGTGGGTTGAGACCGGCCCCTGCAAGGAAAACATCGACCGGGGGGAAAAAGTCAACATTCTCAAATTTCCGGTTCCCCAATGGTATGAAGGGGACGGCGGCAGATATATCGGAACAACCTGCTGCATCATCACCAAGGACCCCGACACCGGATGCGTCAACGTCGGCACTCACCGGATGATGGTGCACGACGGGAAATCGACCGGCATATGGATGATCCCCGGGAAGCACATTCAGCTCATGTTCGAAAAATATGCTCGGCGAAACGAGCGCATGCCAATCGCCGTGGCCCTGGGCACGGATCCGGTCATCTTTGCATGCTCCAGCGCGCCATTCCCTTACAATGAATCCGAATACGACTATATGGGCGGGATCAGGGGCGAACCTGTCCAGGTGACAAAAGCGGAAACCGTCGATCTGCCCGTCCCGGCCACGGCCGAGATCATTCTGGAAGGATACGCGGACCCGAAGGAATTGAAACACGAAGGCCCTTACGGCGAGTACTCGGGCCATTATCAGGCGGCCTATCCGAAGCCCGTCTTCAGGATCGAATGCGTCACTCATCGAAACAATCCCATTCTGTGGGGATGCACGACGGGAATGCCGATAACGGACACCCACATGATTCAATCGCTCAACAGATCGGCATTGCTCTGGAGCGATCTGGAACGCATGGCAATCCCCGGGATTCAGGGTGTCTGCTGTCCGCCCGAAACGGGAGGCTACTTCACCGCGGTCGTCTCGATAAAACAAATGTATCTGGGGCATGCGAGACAGGTTGCAACGGCTTGCGTTTCGGTGGCGTCGGGCAACTATTCGACCAAACTGGTCGTCATCGTCGATGACGACATCGATCCTTCAAACCTGGGCCAGGTATGGTGGGCCATCGGCATGAGGTACCAGCCGGACCGGGGAACCGATATGCTGCAGAGGGGCCGTTGCTCCCCGATCGACCCCTCGCTGCACATGGGCGACAAGAACCACACCTCAAGGATCCTGATCGACGCGACCATTCCCTTCGAATGGGAAGAAAAAGACCGGCCCCAGGTCATCAAGTTGGCGGACACTGTGGTAAAAAGGGTCAAAGAACGGTGGGGAGAATTTTTTCCCAGGTAATGCCTATTTCATGTAATCCGGCATTTCCCTGGGCCGCACGAAAATACCCTTCGCGAAAAATTCCTTGAGCACGTCCTTGGGATTGCGCGCGGCGCGCGTGCTCGGTCCCTGTTCCAGGAACTGGTTCATCGGGTAGATCGGGTTCTCGTAGATCTTGCGGTAGACCTCGGTGCGGATCTGGGCGAGAAAGTTGCGGCTCATCGAAGTCCTTCTGCGTCTGAGTTCATCGAGGTTGATGACCGCGCTGATCACGGTTTCCCCGGGATAGTTGGCATAGGCGCTGACGCTGCCGTCGTATTTGACGATCATCGAGCGCCCCGGCTGGATATTTTCCGGCCGCAGCGCTCCCTCCAACCTTCCGCGGCAGGGGCACACCCGGTAGCAGGTGTTCTCCCAGGCGCGCATCTTGTTCATCGCCTGCCACAGCTCGAACGGCGGGGACATCAGCGGATCGGCCATGGAAGGGTGGATGACGAGTTCGGCGCCCTGCACGCCGAGCGCGCGCGCCGATTCCGGGAAATGGCCGTCCATGCAGATATTGGCGCCGATCTTGCCGATTTCGGTTTCGGTCACCGGGAAAAAAGCGGCGAGGCTGTCGCCGTGTTTCTCGACA
>MEQV01000226.1:7797-9172 GCA_001770355.1 Betaproteobacteria bacterium RIFCSPLOWO2_02_FULL_62_17 | reverse complement strand
GCAGATCCGGGCCGCCGACGCCGAGGTTTCCCAGGTTGAGCGCGCCGGGCTTGGCGAGCGCCAGCAGGCGCAACTCCTCGACCGATTTCACCGGCACCGACGCGCTGACGATCATGCCCTGAATCAGGAACCACAACTGGACGACACCCTTGAAGTCGCGCGCCGGATCGTAGGACAACTTTGAGAACACGTGAGGATTGGTCGAGATGCCGGTCTGGCTGATGACGCAATAGGTGTAACCGTCCGGGGCCGACCTTGCGCACGCTTCGGCGGCGATGACCTGGTCCCCGCCGGGCCGGTTTTCGACGGTGAGCGGCTGGCCAAGCGGGCCGAGCACCTCATTGGCGGCCGCACGCATCACGGTGTCGGTGGGTGATCCGGCCGCGATCGCCACGATGACCCGGATTGGCTTGCTCGGGTAGGGCTGCGCCAGCGCACCGAATGCGCTTAGCGCGGCAAGCGCAAGCGCCAGACAGGAAACGGATTTGGACCGCATGGTTTCTCCTCTTCTGTAATGGGCTCCCCACTTGCTGCTAGTTGGCGAAGAGGTACGATTAGCTCACGCGAGGTCGGCCATTTTATTGATTTAAGTCAACCATCTATTTATTGATCCTGGCATCGGCACCGCTTACCGCGTAACTCGATCTGTCCGGCCGCTCAGTCGATCTTGATGTTGGCCTCCTTGATCACCTTCGTCCATTTCGCGACCTCGGACTTGATGAATGCGTCGTACTCTTCGGGCGAGGTCGGCGCCGGCTCGTTGTTGGTCGCCAGAATCCGCGTGCGGACATCTGGCAGCTTCAATATCTCCGTCACTTCCTTGTGCAACCGCATGATGGTCGCGCGCGGCGTGCCGGTTGCGGTCACCAGACCGAAGGAACCGAGAGCTTCCCAGCCGGGCAAGCCGCTCTCCGCCGCGGTCGGGATGTCTGGCGCCATGGGCGTGCGCTGGCGCGCCGCCACAGCGAGCACCTTGACGCGGTTGTTCTTCGCATAGGCGGCCGTCGAACCCAGGTCCACGAAAGCGATCGGAATCTGGTCGCCAGCGACACCCGCCATGGCCGGACCGTTGCCCTTGTAGGGCACGTGGTAGAGGTCGACGCCGGCCAGGCTGCTGAAGTACTCGCCCGCAAGGTGCATGCCCGACGCCGTGCCGCCCGAGCCAAACGGCTGACGCGGCTTGGTTTTGAGCATCGCGATCAGCTCGCGGACCGAAGCGACCGGCAGCATCGAGGTATTCACCGCGACAATGAAGGGGCTGGTCACCAGTCTGGTGATGGACGTCAGATCGCTGGGCTTGTAGGGCAGGTTGGGAATGAACACCACGTTGAGCCCCATCACGCTCGAGGTGCCCGCGATCAGCAGGGTATGGCCG
>MEQV01000226.1:7490-7704 GCA_001770355.1 Betaproteobacteria bacterium RIFCSPLOWO2_02_FULL_62_17 | reverse complement strand
GGGGAAGTGGATCAGCATGCGCAACGGACGCGACGGGAAGGACTGCGCCAACGAGGCGCCTGCGGAAAGCGCGAGCAGCAGGGACAGGATCAAGCGGTGCATGGACATATTTCCTCCAGTATTTTGATGAATGATTGACGATCTCGCGGTTTATCCGCGCAACTCGATCTGCTCGCCGTCGGGGCCGCGGAATACCACCCTGCGCCAGCCCTGT
>MEQV01000226.1:4374-7419 GCA_001770355.1 Betaproteobacteria bacterium RIFCSPLOWO2_02_FULL_62_17 | reverse complement strand
CACGGCGTCGGCGAAACTGTCGGTCTCCAGGCAAAAGTGGAAACCCGTCATTTCGCCATCCGAGTGATGGGTTAGTTCCAGCACGGTATCGCCAAGCTTCAGATAGGCGATCTGCATGCCTCCGGCTACCGGACCCTGAAAGTAGTTCTGGAATCCGAAATGTTTTTCGTAAAAAGCGATGGACCGATCGAGGTCGGCGACGTGCAGCGCCACATGATCAATACGTTTATACATAATCCTTCCCCGCGTTACGGCATTCTGCTTTCATCATGATCCGGGCGCGATTCGTCATTTGGCTAGTCGCTCAACGGAATGTTCGCATCCTTGATCACTTTCAGCGCCAGTTCGTAATCGGACTTGATGCGCTCGCCGAATTCCTCCGGCGTGCTGCCGGTGGCGACGATCTTGTCGGCGGTGAAGCGCTCCTGCACCAGTGGCTGGTTGATGGCCTTGATGATCGCGGCGTTCAGGCGCATCACGATCGGCCGCGACAGCTTGGCGGGCCCGCCGAAGCCGATCCACGAAGGCGCCGACTGATATCCCGGGAATACTTCCGCCACCTGCTGCACGCCCGGCGGGAAGAAATGCCGGGTCTTCGGATTGGTGCTCAGCACGCCGATCATCTTCACTTTGCCCGCGGCCACCAGCTTGTTGATGATCTGGTAGGTAATGAGTCCCACCGGCACGTCGCCGGTCAAGAGCGGCGGGATCATCTGCGCGAATCCCGGAAACGGGATGTGCAGGATGTTGGTGCCGGCACGGTGGTTGATATTCTCGACCTCGAGGTGCCAGGAACTGCCGATGCCGGTGGTGGACCAACTGACCTTGTTGGGGTTCTTGCGTGCGTAGTCGAGCAGTTCGCGCACGTTGTTGACCGGAAACGCGGGATTGGCCACGATGAGATTGACGCCTTCGATCACCATCGAAATGGGAGTGAAATCCCTTATCGGGTGGTAGGGCGTGCCGCCTTTGCGCAGTGCCGGCGAGACCACCCACGGATTCGAAGCGGTGGCCAGTATGGTGTAGCCGTCGGCATCGGCACGGGCGACGTAATCGGTGCCGATGATGCCGCTGGCGCCCGCCTTGTAATCGAGAATGGTCGGCTGCCCGAGTTCCGCGTCCATGGCGTTGGTCAACAAACGGATGGTCACGTCCACGCCGCCGGGCGGATAGGGAATGACGATGCGCACCGGCTTGACCGGGTAGGACTGCGCGAATACCGTCATCGGCAGGACCAGACACATGGCCGCGACGTGCATAAGGATCTTGTGAGTCACTTTCAACATGGATTCCCTCCCCCCTTACATTATGCGGATGCGAAGCAACCGGCTTGGCAATCGTCCGGATGCATTGCAAGGTATACATTAACCCGATTTTCCGGACTCAATGTCAAATCGTTGCATGCTGCGGAGAATGACTACGTAATCTGCCGGTAGCGCCGGAAGCCGGCGGACGTCCGCGCGAAATCGTGCCCGCGGATCACGATCGGCTCAGGTCCAGTTTCCCGCGCTCCCTGTAAGCATGCGGACGAGGCGATGACGCCTCCGCGCCATTCGTCTTTCCCAGCGAGTCAACCGCAACGACTGGAACGCTTCGCTGCCGGCGCATGACTTCGCGCACGACGTCGCGGGAAAAAAGCCTGGCCCAGCGCGGATAAGGCCTGGGCAATACAATCTCATCGCATTCAATCTGCTCGGCAACATCGAGTATCTGAAAGACAATGTCGCCTTCGCGGTAGTTCAATTGCACGGGTATGCCGGCTCGCCTCAATGCTTGCGCCGCATCCTCCAGCAAAATATTTCCCCGCTCGACCTGGAAGCGGCGAACCTGTTCCTCGGTGAGAAATCGCAATACCTGCCAGTTCGTTACCGGCTCGGAAACGAGCAGGATGGAGACGGCAACGTCGCTTCCGGATTGCCTGCGACGAATGGCATATTGAATTCCCCAGCGCGAGCGCTCGGTGGCATCCACCGGCAACAAGAGTTTCAACGTGCCCGGAGCAGGCGCGTCGAGAGCGCGTGAATTTTCCAGTGCTTGGTCCATGTCAAGGCTCCTTTCCGCGGGAAAGAACATTCCCATTACGCGTGTGATCGTCCATCCGAGCCAGAACCCGATCCAGGCCCCGCCGGGTTCTACGCAGGTAAATCGGTCCTACGACAAGAGCCAGCAAAGGCAGTGCAAGCACGAACCGAAGCAGATGCAGGATGAACGGCGATTGCGGCGCGAATGCGAAATGCTCGGTGCCGAGGAGCCACGCAACCAATGCGATTCCGCCGATGACGCCCACCCATTCCGCCGTCTCAAGATCCGCGTCGCGCGCCCTGCTGAGCGTGGACTCCCATGCCTCCGGCCTGACTTCCCGGAGCCTGGGATAGAGCCATAGCATCGCTGTGCGATTGATCATCGAAGTCCGTTCATATAGGGCAATAATTTCTGCGATGTTCAAGATGCCTCTCAATTCCATCCGGCGTAGTAAATGGCCAGATAAGCCAGCAACATGACCATGACCCATAACGCCATGCTGCCCGTCGGCCAGGTGCGCAACAGCAGGCCATTCGGCTGGCTTTCGCGGCGGGTGAATTCGACGCCCGGCTGAATGCCGGCACTCCATATCGCAGCGGCCGCGCATTGAACTCTGCCCAGCAGCCTGCCACCGAAGCCGGTTGCCGCCGGTGCGGCGACGCGATAGAGCCAGTCGCTGTCGAGATTGACGGCGCGCAGTTCCGGCGGATAGATGCCGGTGCGCATCAGCACTGAGAACGCAAGCGCTGAAAACAGCAATAGCTGCATTTGCGCCACCACGTGCGAGGCCGTATAGGGTTCGTAGACCACCGCGAAAGGCAGGATCGCGTAGAGCACCCCCGGAAAAACGCCAATGCCGATGCACAGGGCAGCGCTGACCGCCATGGCCAACAGCATATTGGGCGGCGCCTCCTCGCAGCGAATGCCGGAGTCATGGGCGAAGAATGCGAAATAGGGAATCTTGATGCCGGCGTGATGAAACACCCCGGCGGAGGCGAACAGCAACACCAGCCAGGTGAGCAG
>MEQV01000226.1:3523-4158 GCA_001770355.1 Betaproteobacteria bacterium RIFCSPLOWO2_02_FULL_62_17 | reverse complement strand
GGCGAAGGCATGTGCCACCGCGCCATTGATGGCCAGTTCACTGCCGATGCCGATTCCGACCACCATGAAACCGAGCTGGTTGTTCATGCTGTAAGCCAGCACCCGGCGCAGATCGTTCTCGATCACCGCGTAGAAAATCGGAAAAGCGGTCATCGCCGTGCCTACCCAGATGAGCATTTCGGTCCCGGGGAAAGCTCTTGCCAGGGCATAAATTCCCAGCTTGGTGGTGAAAGCCGAGAGCACCACGGCCCCGGTGGGGGTCGCCTCCGGATAGGCATCCTGCAGCCAGTTGTGCAAGAACGGGAAGGCGCACTTGATGCCGAAGGCGATCAGTATCAGCGTGCCGCCCGCGCCCGAAAGCCCTATATTTCCGAATTCGAGCGTGCCGGCGGCATGCCAGTGGAGCAAGCCGCCGGCAAGCAGCAACATTCCCGATAGCAAATGCACCAGCAGGTAACGCATGCCGGCGCGAAATGCGTTTTCGCTGCGCCGCGCCCAGATCAGCAATACCGAGGACAAGGCGGTGAGTTCCCAGAACACGAACAAGCTCATCAAATCACCGGCGAACACGGCTCCGATGGCGCTGCCCGCATAGACCAGGCTTGCCACATGCTGCACCACGTCCTTGACATGCA
>MEQV01000226.1:0-3486 GCA_001770355.1 Betaproteobacteria bacterium RIFCSPLOWO2_02_FULL_62_17 | reverse complement strand
GCTTGCCACATGCTGCACCACGTCCTTGACATGCATGGCGTAAATGACACTAAGCAGCGAGGCAATGAGGAAAATATAGCCAAACAACAGGCTTAACCGGTCTATGCGCATCAACACCAGCGTATGGCCGAGCGCCTCGACCCGGCCAAACTCCCCCTGGGGCAACGCCAGCAGCCAGGCAAAAGCCGCAACCGGCAGCAGCAACATGTAGACGACCCGCATGTCGCCACGCAATACCGGCACCAGCGCCGCGCCGAGTATCAGAATCAGGGCGACGGGAAAATCAGCGTTCATAAAAATCCTCCGGGCGCATCAGGAGTACCCGCAGCCTTTTCGCGATGAGCACCAGCGCCACACAGGCGAGGAATCCGAACAGCGCGTAAAAACCGAACCAGGCGGCGAAATCAAACTCCTCATGCCTGTGCAGAAACAAGTCAAGTGCCAGGAGCCCGATACCCGCCGCCCACAAGCCCCGATACAGCCGGGTCACGTTCTGCTCGCAGTCCAGCCAGTATTTCCGCGGTTCCGACATGGTCGATATCCTTGCCGTCAATGTTTACGAACCGATCGGCACAAGCTGCCTGGCGAGTCGCAGCAGGGGATCGGACAAAAAAAACAGCACGATGGTGGCGCCGGCGCTCAGCATCAGTGCCAGAACCATTGGCCAGGGCGCCTCGCCATGGACGTGGGACTCGTCCCCGTCATCGGGTTTACGGAAGAATGCCGCGTGTACGATGGGCAGAAAATAGGCGGCGTTGAGCAAGGTGCTGGCGATCATCACGGCCAGCACAAAAAACTGGCCGCTCTCCAGGGCGCTGGAAACAATGAACCACTTGCTGATGAATCCGGCGGCCGGCGGTATGCCAATCAGCGACAGCGCCGCCAGGGTGAACGCGGTCATGGTCCAGGGCATACGCCTGCCGATGCCGTTGAGTTGGCTGACTTCGGTCTTGTGGGCCGCGGTATAGATGGCGCCCGCGGCGAGGAACAGGGTGATCTTGCCAAAGGCGTGGACGACCAGATGCAAGGCCGCGCCTAGCACCGATAGCGGTGTCAGTAGCGCCGCCGCCATCACGACATAGGACAGCTGGCTGATGGTGGAATAAGCCAGGCGGCGCTTGAGATTGTCGGCATTCAGGGCGACCACGGAGGCCGCCAGGATGGTGAATCCGGAAATGCCAATCAGCCAACCGGTGGTGCCGGCGAGCTGATCGAGACCGAAAACATAGATAATCACCTTCAACACCGAAAACACACCCGCCTTGACCACCGCCACCGCGTGCAGCAGCGCCGAAACCGGTGTCGGCGCCACCATCGCCGCGGGCAGCCAGCGATGGAACGGCATCAATGCCGCCTTGCCGATTCCAAACATGTAAAGGGCAAGCAGCACGGTAAGCGCCGCCGGCGCAAGCTGCGCCGGCAGAATGCCGCCCGGGCGGAAATCTGTGGTACCGGCCACATGCCAGGTGAATACGATGGCGGGAAGCAGGAACAGCACCGAAGTCCCCAGCAACAGCGCGAGATACACGCGCCCTCCCCTTTTTGCCTCTTCAGTGCCGTGATGCGCCACCAGGGGAAAGGTGACGAGCGTCAGGATTTCATAGAACAGGAACAGCGTGATCAGATTGGCGGCGAAGGCGATGCCGATGGTCGCGGCAAGCGCCAACGCGAAACAGACGTAGAAGCGGGTCTGATTCGCTTCCTTGTTGGCACGCATGTAGCCGATCGAGTAAATCGAATTGACCATCCACAGCGCAGAGGCCACCAGCGCGAACAGCATTCCCAGCGGCTCCACCAGGAAAGCCACCGGCAGGCCCGGCAGCGGTTCCAGCAGTCGAACCTGCGGGCGTTCCCCGGCCATGACGCCCGAAAGCAGGGACGCGACGCAAACGAACAGCAGAGCGCTGGTGGCAAGGGTCGCCGTCTCGCGCAAATCAGGCCGGCGATGACAAAGCGCGATGCCTATGGCGCCCATCAGCGGGATGGCGAGCGCGGCCATAATCAGTTCGCCGCCGCTCATTTGCCGTCTCCGAACAGCATCGCCGCGGCGTTTGCCGCGGAGCCCAGCGTGACCGAGGTTTCAAGGCCGAAGTAGATGGTCGCGCCGACCAGTATCCACGCCGGCCCCAGCAGGGCGAGCGGAGCCTCGCGCCGCGCCGTCGCTCCGCCAGCCGGGGTACGAAAATAAGCCACCTCGACGAAGCGCCACACATAGCCGAGCGCGAGCAGTGAACTGGCGACGACCGCCATGGTCAGCCACCACTGCCCCTTTTCCAGCGCCGCCAGGATCAGGGTCCACTTGCTGACGAATCCGGCGGTGCCCGGCACGCCGATAAGGCTCAATCCGCCCAGTACGATACCGAAGGAGGTCAGCGGCATGATCCGCCCCAATCCGGCAAGTCGCGCCAAGCCCGAACCTCCCATCACGGCCACCGCGCCGCCCACCAGAAGGAACAGGGCGCCCTTGGTCACGGCGTGATTGAACAGGTGCACGATGGATGCCGTCAAACCGGTCTGCGAATCGAATGACAGCCCGAGCGTGATGTAGCCGATTTGCGCCACGCTCGAGTAGGCGAACAGCCGCTTCAGGTCGCGCTGGAAAATGGCGATCGCCGACGCCGCAAACATCGCCGCTACCGACAGCAGCAGCATGAGTTGCGGAAACGGCAGTTTCTGAAAAACAAAGGTCTCGCCGAATACCGAAAAATAGAAACGGATCAGTACGTAGACCGACACTTTGGTGGCCGTCGCAGCGAGAAAAGCCGTCACCGCCGAGGGGGCATAGGTGTAGGCATTCGGCAGCCACTGATGCAATGGAAACAGCGCGAGCTTGAGGGAAATACCCACGGTCAGAAATGCCAGCGCGGCAAGCAGCGGACGCGTCTCCTCCACCATCGCGATGCGATCCGCCATGTCTGCCAGGTTCAAGGTGCCCGTCATCAGATAGAGCAGGCCGATGCCGATGACAATGAAGGTCGCGCCGATAGTGCCCATGACAAGGTACTGGTAGGAGGCCAGCAACGCGCGGCGGTCGCGCCCGAGGGCGATCAGCACATAGCTGGATAATGAGGCGATCTCCAGGAAGACGAAGATATTGAAAGCGTCGCCGGTGATGGTGATGCCCAGAAGGCCCGCCAGGCACAGGGCGAACATGGCGTAAAACAAGTAATGCTGCTCACGCGGAATCTCCCGCTCGATACTCGCGCGGCAATAAGGCAGCGTGATGGCAGCCATGCCGGACACCAGCAGCAGAACAAAACTCGAAAGCCGGTCCACCCGGTATTCGATGCCCCAGGGAGGCTGCCAACTGCCGATGGCATAGGAGATCACCGTCCCCCCGGCGGTGTCCAGCCACAGCTGTATCGCCGTGGCAAAGGCGGCCCAGCTCGCCGCGGTGACGACCAGGAATGCCGGACCGCCATGCCGCAGCAGTACCGCGAGGGGGGCGGAAACCAGAGGAACGACGACCTGCAGCGCAGGCAGATG
>MEQV01000225.1:13440-26687 GCA_001770355.1 Betaproteobacteria bacterium RIFCSPLOWO2_02_FULL_62_17 | reverse complement strand
ATTCGAACCAACGACCCCCACCATGTCAAGGTGATGCTCTAACCAACTGAGCTACGCGCCTAGGAGTTCGTCCCGGAAACGCGTCGAGCGCGTCCCGGCCTGCGCACCGGACAGACTGCCCGCTCCGGTGCCCGAGGGATGGCAATTCTACAGCAGAAATTTAACCCGGACGCCGCGCAATCACCCTTGCCATCCGCGCGTGCGGGAATCGTAGCTATAGGGCTGGGTCTTGAAGACAATGTTCTGGCAGCTCAATGTGTAGTCGTTGCCGTTAAGCTTGAAGGCAAACGCATCGCTACCCGGGCATTTGGGCAGGGCATCGACGAACTTGGGCACCAGCTTGTCAAGCGCGTCGGGATAGGTATTGGTCTCCAGCTTATGGCGTGACAGTGCCTGCACCACCTGCATGCCGCGCGATTCAGCGATAGCCTTGTTCTTCTCGCCGTCGCTGTAAAAGTCCAGGGCCACGTAGCCTATGCCCAAAATTACCGCAATTACTACCAGCGCGATTATTTGCCCAGCACCACCGCTATTTTTGTCTTGCGCCATCGCTCACTCCAGGAGTGGAAACTGTGCTGAATTTACCAGAAACGCGCAAAGGAAGCTTTGGAGAAATGCACCTGTGTCGCAAGTTGCGGTTGACGCAGCGCCAAATCTCCTGCCCGAGCGTGTTCAGGACTTGGCAATGCCCAGCATTTCAGCCGCATGCCGGCGCGTCGTCGCGGTAATTTCCAAGCCGCCAAGCATGCGTGCGATTTCCTCTATCCTGGCCTTGTCATCGAGCACCACCACCTTGCTCGCTAACATCGCTCCCTTGGCATTGTTCCCGATTTTTGCCACCGACCACTGATGATCCGCAAGCGCCGCCACCTGCGGCAGATGCGTCACGCACAGCACCTGGCGGCCCCTGCCCAGGCTTTTCAGGCGGTGTCCCACAATCTCGGCGACGGCGCCGCCTATGCCGGCATCGACTTCATCGAAAATCATGGTCGGTATTTTTGCCGCCGCGCTGGCAATCACCATGATGGCAAGACTGATCCGGGAAAGTTCGCCCCCCGAAGCAACCTTGGCCAAGGCGCGTGGTTCCATGCCCGGATTGGTGCTGACTGCAAATTCCACCGACTCCTCGCCGTACGCGCTGCCGTCCGTGGCAAGCGGCGCGAGGGCCACCTGGAAGCGCCCCCCCTTCATCGCCAGATCGTTCATCGCCGCGCTGACCTCCCGCGAAAGCCTGGCAGCGGCCTTTTTGCGAGCGGCGCTCAAACCGCGGGCGAGATCGCGATAACGGGAGCACGCGCCGCTTTCGGCTTGCGCCAGCGCCGCAAAATCCGAGGCCAATTCCAGCCCGGCCAGACGGGCGCGCTGTTGCTCGAGAAATGCGCGCAATTCCTGCGGCGCGATGCGATAGCGGCGTGCCGCGCCGTGCAGGGCTTCCATGCGCCGCTCGACCTCGCCAAGTCGCTGCGGATCAAGTTCGACTTTTTCTCCATAACGCCGCAGGGTCTGCATGGCCTCGCCAAGCTGGGCCTCCGCGGACTCGAGCAACTCGACGGTCTCCCGCAAGGACTTGTCGTAGTCCAACAGACCGCGCAGCGTCGAAATCGCCGCCGCCACGGCGGTGCATGCCGAGCCATCGGCTTCAGACAATTGATCCAGGACCGCGCGTGACCCCTGCAGCAGGCTGGCCGCATGCGCCAGCCTCGAGTGCTCCGTATCAACGGCATCCCACTCGCCTTGGGCGGGCGCAAGCTTGGCCAGTTCCTGCACCTGCCAGGCGAGTTGCTCGCGCTCGGCATTGCGCGCCGCCGCGTGGGTTTCGTGTTCGGCGCGAGCCCTGGCCAAGCGCTGCCATTCGCGATACGCCTGTCCGACGGCCAGCGTCTGCTCCCCCAATCCGGCGTGCTCATCGAGCAGGCGGCGCTGCACCTCGCCACGCAACAGCGACTGATGCGCATTCTGGCCGTGTATGTCCACCAGTTGCTCGCCAGCCTCACGAAGCTGGGCGAGTGTCGCCGCATGACCGTTGACGAAGCCGCGCGAGCGTCCGCCGTTGTCCACCACGCGGCGCAGCAGCACCCGGTCCGTGTCGCCTTCGAGCGCCTGTTCCGCCAGCCAGTTCTTCAACTCGGACTGCGACTCCAGGGAAAACTCCGCGGCAACCTCGGCACGTTCGGCGCCCGGGCGCACCTGCGCCGCATCGGCGCGCTCGCCCAGCGCCAGGGCCAAAGCATCGATCAGTATCGACTTGCCCGCCCCCGTTTCCCCGGTCAACGCCGTGAATCCTGCCTGGAACTCCAGATCCAGCGATTCGACGACGGCGAAATTCCGGATCGACAGGTAGCGCAGCATGTCGAGGCGCGCCCTGCTCAATACATCTCGCTCCAGTGCAGCTTTTCACGCAGCATCGCGAAATAGCTGTACCCGGGCGGATGGACAAATCGTATCGGATGATCGGCTCGCCGCACATTGACCTTGTCGCCTTCCTGCAGGCCGACCTGGGGCTGGCCGTCGAAATGCAGCAGGGCATCGACCGCGCTTTTCAGCGTGATTTCGATGCGCGACTTGTCGCTGACCGCGATCGGGCGGTTCGACAGGGTATGCGGGCAGATCGGTACCAGCGCCAATCCCGGGACCGTCGGCTGAAGAATCGGCCCATTGGATGACAGCGCGTAGGCCGTAGACCCGGTCGGGGTGGCCACAATCAAGCCGTCCGCGCGCAGGTCGTAGACGAATTCATCGTCGATATGCACCAGGAACTCGATCAACCGGCCCACCACCCCCTTGTTCACCACGACATCGTTGAGCGCGATAGTCGAAAAGGTCTTGGCCCCGCCGCGTACCACCTCGGCCACCAGCAGGGTGCGGTCTTCCACCGAGAATTTCCCCTCCAGCACCTGCCCCATGGCCTCGAGCATGCTGCCCGCGGTAATGTCGGTCATGAATCCGAGGCGCCCCTGATTGACGCCGATCAGCGGCACCTTGAAGCGCGCCAGATTACGCGCCGCATTGAGCATGCTGCCATCCCCGCCCAGCACCACCGCCAGATCGGCCTGGTTGCCCAACTGTGCATAGTCGGCGATCTCGAAGCGGCCGACGCCAGTCGCCTCGGCGCTGTCTTTCTCCAGAAGAACGCGGCACCCGCGCTGCATCAGAAATGTGCCGAGCATTGCGACGGAGTCGGCACCCTTGCGGCCGTTGTAACGGCCGATCAGCGCCACGGTTTTAAATGAGGGCATGAGCGAAACCAGGATTGAATGGCCATTAAAACAGAAACTTGCGCAAACGACAAAGTTTGAATAAGCGTTGCTCAATAAACTACCGCGCGGCCAAAGGCTTGCCGCGCTGCTTCCAACAGCCGGCGCGAGATTTATGCGACGGCGGTCTTTATATAGGACCGCGCGGCCAAAAGCTTGCCGCGCTGCTTCCAGCAGCCGGCGCGAGATTTATGCGACGGCGGTCTTTATATGCGTTCCGGATTCTTTTCTGTAGAATGGATTTCATGCTTGATCGCCGCGCACAGATTCTTCTCAAGACCCTGGTTGAACGTTACATCGTGGAAGGCGAGCCGGTGGGGTCGCGCGCGCTGTCGCGCTACTCCGGGCTGGACCTGTCACCGGCAACCATCCGCAATGTCATGGCGGACCTGGAAGAACTGGGGTTCATCGCCAGCCCGCATACCTCCGCGGGCCGTATCCCGACGCCGCGCGGGTATCGCCTTTTCGTGGACACGCTGCTCACCACCAAACCGCTGGATCGGGTGGAAATCGACCAGCTTGAAGGTAATTTTCACCGCGAACACCCGCAAAAACTCATCAGTTCGGCCTCGCAGTTGCTGTCCGAACTGACTCACTTTGCCGGCGTGGTGGTCGCACCACGGCGCAAGTCGCAGGCGTTCCGGCACATCGAATTCCTCTCATTGTCAGAAAAAAGGGTGCTCCTGATCATCGTGACGCCCGACGGCAATGTGCAGAATCGCATCCTGCTGACCGAGAAGGCCTACACGCCCTCCGACCTGACCATGGCCGCGAATTTCCTCAACCAGAACTATGCGGGCCTGACTTTCGATCAGATACGCAGGCGTTTGCAGGATGAATTGAAGCAGCACCGGGAAGACATGACCGCGCTGATGACCACGGCCCTTGAGGCAAGCGACCGGGCCATCACGGAATCGTCCGAGGAATATGTGATTTCCGGCGAAAAGAATCTGCTCGACTCACAGGATCTGGCCTCGGACATGAAGCGGCTTCGCGAACTGTTCGAACTGTTCGACCGCAAAACCCAGATCATCCAGATTCTTGACAGCAGCACGCGCGCGCAGGGCGTGCAGATATTCATCGGCGGCGAATCCGGCATCGCGCCGCTGGACGAATGCAGCGTGGTCACCGCACCCTACGAAGTCGACGGCCAGGTGGTTGGTACAGTGGGTGTCATCGGCCCCACGCGCATGGCTTACGAGCGCATTATCCCAATCGTGGATATCACCGCCAGACTACTCTCCAGCGCACTGTCGCAGCATTGAGCCCGTTGCGGCAGGCGCGCCCTTGGGCCGCCTTATCATGAGGTATTTACCCGAGCCCGATTTCGAACACGGCGCGGTGCCGCGCACCGCGATCCTGTTGATTAACCTGGGCACCCCCGATGCCCCGAGCTTCTGGCCGGTGCGGCGCTACCTGAAGCAGTTCCTCTCCGATCGCAGGGTCGTAGAGATTCCGCGTGCCCTATGGTGGTTGATACTGAACGGCATCATCCTGTGGACCCGCCCCGCCGCCTCCGCGCGCAAATATGCCGCCGTCTGGAGCAATGACGGGTCGCCATTGCGGGCGCACAGCGAGCACCTGGCGCGGGCCCTGAGCCGGCGCCTGTCCGAATCGGAAAACGCGGCGGTGCTGGTCGAGAATGCGATGCGCTACGGCAATCCCTCGATTAGTTCCATTTTGAGCAAGCTGCGCGCCGCCGGCGCGGAGCGCATCCTACTGGTGCCCTTGTACCCGCAATATGCCGCCAGCACGACGGGGGCGGCCAGCGATGCGGTGGGCGATTGGCTGCGGCAAACCCGCAACGTTCCCGAGATTCGCTGGATCCGGCATTTTCACGACCACCCGGCCTACATCCGCGCCCTCGCCCGGCTGGTCGGCGACCATTGGGACCGCAACGGCAAGCCGGCACGCCTTCTTATGAGTTTTCACGGCCTGCCGCGCTACACACTGGAAAAAGGAGATCCTTACCACTGCGAATGCCACAAGACCGCGCGGCTGCTCGCGGAAGCCCTGGGGCTTACCAAGGATCAGTGGCAGATTTCGTTTCAATCCCGGTTCGGCGCGGCGCGCTGGCTGGAACCCTACACGGCGACGACATTACGCGAATGGGGCCGCGCAAAACTCGGTCGCGTCGACGTAGTCTGTCCCGGCTTTGTCGCCGATTGCCTGGAAACCCTGGAGGAAATCGGCATCGAAGGCCGCCAGACTTTTCTTGCCGCGGGCGGCAAGGAAATTCACCTGCTTCCCTGCCTCAACGAGAGCGAGGACTGGGTACAGGCGCTCGATGAAATCACGGCTGGTCATATGCTGGGTTGGGAGCCACCCATGCCTGCCTCGCCCGATGCCGCCAAGGCGCGCGCCCTGGCCCTGGGTGCAAAAAAATAGCGCTGCTGCCCGGTATTCTTGCCCTAGATCAATTCGGGTCTTGCCGAATACAGGATCATGCGGCATGCCGGATTGCACCGCGTCCGGATTTCCCGCATTGCGTTGAAGAGATTGAATTGCCGGATTCAGGGCGAATACCATGCTGATCCAACTTGCTGTTTTGGGGATTCTGGTGGCGTTGTTGCCGCTGGCAACCGTCTGGGCATCGCGCGATGCCGACAAATACCGCAAGCTGATATGGGTCACGCTGTTTTTCACCTTTGACCTGATAATGTTCGGTGCTTTCACGCGGCTGACCGATTCCGGCCTGGGCTGCCCGGATTGGCCGGGATGCTACGGACAGGGCAATCCGATTCAGGCACATGCGGACATCAGCGCCGCCGAAGCCGCGATGCCGACCGGCCCGGTCACGGTCATGAAGGCATGGATCGAAATGATTCACCGCTACCTGGCCATAGGCATCGGCGTGTTGATCGTCGCTCTGATGTTGACCTCATGGCGCAGATGGCTGCAATCAGGCCGCCAGGACGCGAAATTTCTGCCGCTGTTGCCGACTGCGCTGTTTGCATTCGTGTGCCTGCAAGGGGCATTCGGCGCATGGACGGTCACCATGAAACTGCAGCCGGTCATCGTGACTATTCACCTGCTGTTGGGCATGGCATTACTGGCATTATTGACCTGGTTCGGTTTGCGCCAAAGCGACCCGGCACCGGTGGCCACGGCGGCGGCGGCGCTGCGATTTTCGGCCGCGCTGGCAGCCGTCCTGCTGGCAATCCAGATCGCGCTCGGCGGTTGGGTCAGCACCAATTACGCGGTCCTGGTCTGCATGGACGTCCTGCTGTGCCAGGGTTCGTTAATGCCCCAAATGGATTTTGCCAATGGCTTCACGCTATGGCGCGATCTGGGCATGACAGCCAACGGTGAATTTCTGCCGCTCTCTGCCTTGACCGCAATCCACTGGACGCACCGCGTGTTCGCCGTTGCCGTGGTCGCGCTGCTTGCCTGGGTGGGGCTCAGGTCCCTCAAGATCGAAGGGTTGCAAAGGCCCGCGCGCTGGCTGCTGGCCGTGGTCGCACTGCAATTCGCGACCGGCATTCTGACGGTTTTTTTTGATTTTCCACTGGCGCTGGCGGTGATCCACAATGGCGGCGCGGCGCTGCTCCTGTTTTTACTGGTGATATTGAATTACAAAATCTGGATGGCAAGCCAGAACAACTCAAGTCAGGCGGCTACGGAGTTGTCCTAGCAGCTGGAAAAGGAAAGTCAAACTGCGATCGTTGTGTCTTGGCGGGAGAAATTGTGATGAATGCGAAACGGATCGGCGTTGTGCTGAAAATCCTCATGACGGTTGGCGGTCTGGCAGTATGCACGGCGGCAACGGCACAGGCTTGGCCATTGCGTCCCGTCACGATCGTCGTCGGCACCCCGCCCGGCGGCGGCTTCGACGCCTATGCGCGAACCATCATAGACCGCCTCTCGCGGGGCCTGGGGCAGCAGGTGTTGGTGGACAACAAGCCCAGCGCGGCCGCCAACCTTAGCGCCGAGTACGTCGCCAAAACCGCGGCCGACGGCTATACGTTGCTGGTCGGGTCGGCAGCGTTGATGGAAATCAATCCGCTGACTTTTTCGGATCTTCGCTGGAAGCCCGCCGATTTCAAGCCGATCATCAAGGGCGTCGAGGCGCCTCTCGTATTCGTCATCCATCCAAAAATTCCGGCGCGCAATTTTGCGCAGTTCGCCGCATGGCTCAAGTCCAACCGCGGCATGATCGCTTACGCTTCGTTCAGTCCCGGCACTCCATCGCATTTCCTCGGCTACAAGCTCAATGAGCGCTTGGCCGCTGAAATGGTTCATGTGCCTTACAAGGGATCGGGCCCTCAGGTGAACGATCTTCTCGGCGGACATGTGCTGCTTGGCTTTACGCAGGTCCAGACGGCGCTCCCTCATGTAAAGGCCGGCAAATTGATCGCTCTGGGCACCACGGGCGCGGCGCGTTACCCGTCGATGCCTGATGTTGCGACATTCGAAGAATTGGGAGAAAAAGACCTCACTGCGACAATCTGGTTCGGCCTGTTTGCGCCGGCGGCAGTGCCAGACCCTGTTTACCGGCGGTTGGTCGAGGCCGCCAGGGCGGCGCACGCGGACCCGGAAACCAGGGCCGCTTTGGAGCGCCAGGGATTTCAGGTGTCCGGCGAGACGGAACCGGAATTCTCGGCGGGCATCAGGGCCAGGTCGGAGCGCTGGGCCGGCATCATCAAGGCGACTGGATTCAAGTCGCAGGAGTAATCCTACCCTGCCGAAGCAGGCGGGCATTTCGCCCGAACCAGGTGGCGCGCAGACCGCACCAGCCGCAACAGCACTGAAAGCCAACGAATCGTACCCGCCCATTAAGGAGCAATGAATGGCAACGTCCCCCAGCTCGGCCTGGTTGAGGCAGACTTACGAGGAGGCCCTGGAGCACGAGCTTCCGATCTGCGACACCCACCACCATTTCTGGGACCACGGGGAGGGCGACCGCTATTTGGTTCCCGAGCTGCTCGAAGACATGGCCGGCGGACACAACGTCGTCGCAACCGTGTTCGTGGAATGCAACTCCGGCTACCGCAAAGACGGCCCGGAAGCACTGAAACCGGTCGGCGAGACCGAATTCGTCGCCTCGATGGTGCGCGATGCCGATCCCCGCGCCGCAGCGGGCATTGTGGGCTATGCCGACCTGCTGCTGGGCGGCGCAGTGGTGCCGGTGCTCGAAGCGCATCTTGCAGCGAGCCCGGACCGCTTTCGCGGCATCCGTTATTGGACTACATGGGATGAGCACCCCAAGGAAGTGCAACTGCGCACGGTGGCGCCCAAGGGCCTCGTCTACGACGGGAAATTCCGCGAAGGCTTCGCCTGCCTCGAGCGCTACGGCCTGAGCTACGATGCCTGGATGCTGTTTCCCCAACTGCCCGAGGCGGCCGACCTCGCTCGGGCATTTCCCGGAATCACCATCATCCTCGGGCATATCGGGGGGCTGGTCGGCGTCGGGCCTTATTCGAACCGCGACGAAGTACTCGAGCGCTGGAAGCGCAACGTCGCCGAAGTCGCGAAGTGCCCGAACGTGGTGATGAAAATCGGCGGCATCGGCCTGCAGCGGCTCGGATTCGGCTGGCACGAGCGCGACAAGCCGACCTCGTCCGGGGAACTTGCGCAGGCCTTTGCGCCCTATTGCATGCACTGCATCGAGCAGTTCGGCCCCGAGCGCTGCATGTTCGAGAGCAATTTCCCTGTGGACAAGGCCTCGGCGTCCTACAACGCGGTCTGGAACGCCTTCAAGCGCCTGACCGAGAAGCTGAACTCCGCGGAACGCAGCGCGCTGTTCCACGACACCGCGGCGCGCGTCTACCGGCTCGACCGCTAAGGCTGACCGGCTGCGGACGCTTACAGCGTTCTGGTTCGTGCCGGCTACCCCCACCGTCCCAATCCCTTCACCAAGGACGCGCTGCTCAGGGAAATGGGCGCGGCGGGGGTCGACCGCGCGGTGCTCGCGCCGCCGCACTGGGACCCGGATCCCAACGGGACGGCCCTCGAAGCGGCACGACTGCACCTTTAGAAAGTCGGACATGGCAGTGCCAGGATCTCCAAGCGAGCGCCGCAAACAGCTCGCGGAATTCTTGAAGCACCTTCGTTCTCAGGCAAGCCCCGAAGAGGCCGGATTTCCCCGCGGACGCCGGCGCCGCACGCCCGGGTTACGTCGCGAGGAAGTTGCAGAAATTATCGGGGCAGGATCGGACTGGTACGCTTGGCTAGAGCAAGGTCGCGACGTTAATCCCTCAAATCACCTTCTGGACCAAATCGCAAAAGCGTTTCATTTCACTGGGGATCAACTGACTTATTTTCGCCGGCTTGCCAAGCCACAACCGGAGCTTTCTGGTCCTGAATCGACACCAGTTTCTCCGCACATCGTGGAATTCGTCGGCGCTTTCCAATATCACCCGGCTTACGTTAGGAATATGCGCTGGGATATCCTGGCTTGGAACGCCGCGCACGCAAAGGTTTTTGGCGACTCGTCCCGTTTCCCGATCGAACGTCGAAACATGCTTTGGGTTATCTTCACGGATCCACAGAGGCGCTCGACTACCCTGAACTGGGACGTGGTAGCTCAACAGGTGATCGCAAAATTCAGGGCGGATTGGAGCCGAAACCCTGAAGATAAGCGTGCCGAGCAGCTTGTGCACGATTTGTTAGAAACCAGCCCCGAGTTTGCGAACTGGTGGAGGCAGTACCAAACAACTGAGACACTAACCCATCCTATCGAACTGGCGCATCCTGTAGCAGGGCGAATTACTTTGGAGAGGGTCAACTTGCGCCCGGAACTTGACCTTCAAAAGACCATCAGCGTGTATATGCCCATTGGGGCGCAATCAACGGCGAAATTGAAGAAATTGTGTGCCTAGCCCCGCCGTGATGGCATTGGTGGGCGGCCAGATCGAGGTCAACATCACCAATGTCGCCTCGATCGCAGCCCAGGTGCGCGAGGGCAAGGTGAAGATAATTGGCATCACGCGGCCGCAGCGTTACGCGGACGCGCCGGACATTCCCACGGTCGCAGAAACGCTGCCTGGTTTCAGTTTCCCGGTTTCATTTTTCGGATTTTTCGGTCCGGCCGACCTGCCGCAGGCCATGGTTGCGCGCGTCAATGCCGAGGTGGGGCGTGCCGTTTCCGCGCCGGAAGTTCGCGCCAAGGCGAGGGAACTCGCCATGGCCGAGGTCTACACCACGCCGGAGCAATTCAACGCCATGCTGCGCCGCGCGGTCGCCGATTTCGGCGCGGCCGTGAAGGCCGGCCGCATTCAGCCTCAGTAGAGGCAATGAGATTGAGCGCCGCGCCGCACAATCTCGGGAGGGGTTCCGGCGCGCTCGCTGGGCTGTTTCCTCGCCAAAAAGCAGCCTTACCGGCACTTGAAATGCAGGGTTTTGCCCCAATTTGCCTGTCTTGCCGCCTGAATTTTGCCTGGAGCATTGGTATTCATGTCCGACCCTGCCCAACCCGAGAGCGCAGTGCCCCCTGCTGATTCCGCCACCGCGCAGCAGGCCAGTTCTGCCGCCGGCACGTCCGGGGAGGCAGCGCCCGCGCCGGAATTGGCGCCAAGCCCGGAAGACCTTCTGGCCCAGGCCGAGGCCCGCGCCAAGGAACATCACGAGTCCTGGTTGCGAGCCAAGGCCGAAACGGAGAATGTGCGCAAGCGCGCCCAGACCGATGTCAGCAACGCGCATAAGTTCGCCATCGAGAGCCTGGCGGGCGAGCTTTTGGCGGTGAAAGACAGCCTGGAGGCAGCACTCGCGACGGAAAACGCGACGCCGGAGGCATTGCGCAATGGCGTGGAGCTCACTTTGAAGCAGCTCACCCAGGTGTTCGACAGAAACCGTCTCAGGGAAATCAATCCGGTCGGCGAAAAGTTCGACCCGCATCGGCATCAGGCCATCTCGATGCTGCCCTCCGACAAAGAGCCCAACACCGTGATCAACGTGCTGCAAAAAGGCTACCTGCTGCACGACCGGGTGATCCGCCCCGCACTGGTCACCGTGGCCGCCGCCAGGCAAGCTTGAAGACTCCGCATTTCGCCCCAATATGCACCGCTATCAGCATGAACTTTAAGGAAATGCTATGAGCAAGATCATCGGAATTGACCTCGGGACCACCAACTCCTGCGTTTCCATCATGGAGGGCGGCACGCCCAAGGTGATCGAGAATTCGGAAGGCGCGCGCACCACGCCCTCGATCGTCGCCTATCAGGAAGACGGCGAAGTTCTGGTCGGGGCATCGGCCAAGCGCCAGGCGGTCACCAATCCCAAAAACACCCTGTACGCGGTAAAGCGTCTCATCGGCCGCCGCTTCGAGGAAAAGGAAGTGCAGAAGGACATCGACCTGATGCCCTTCAAGATCAGCAAGGCCGACAACGGCGATGCCTGGGTCGAGGTGCGCGGCAAGAAAATCGCGCCGCCCGAAGTATCGGCGCAGGTGCTGCGCAAGATGAAAAAAACCGCCGAGGACTACCTCGGCGAGGAAGTCACCGAAGCGGTCATCACCGTTCCCGCGTATTTCAATGATTCACAGCGCCAGGCCACCAAGGATGCGGGCCGCATTGCCGGGCTGGATGTCAAGCGCATCATCAACGAACCGACGGCGGCGGCGCTGGCCTTCGGCATGGACAAACAGGAAGGCGACCGCAAGATCGCGGTCTATGACCTGGGCGGCGGCACGTTCGATGTCTCGATCATCGAGATCGCCGCAATCGAGGGCGAGCACCAGTTCGAGGTGCTCTCGACCAACGGCGACACCTTCCTCGGCGGCGAGGATTTCGACCAGCGCCTGATCGACTACCTGTGCGATGAGTTCAAGCGCGAGCAGGGCATCGACCTGCGCAAGGACGTGCTGGCGCTGCAGCGGCTGAAAGAGGCGGCGGAAAAAGCGAAGATTGAGCTTTCTTCCGCGCAGCAGACCGACGTGAACCTGCCTTACGTCACCGCCGATGCGAGCGGTCCGAAGCATCTGGCGATCAAGGTCACGCGCGCCAAATTCGAGAGCCTGGTCGAAGAACTGATCGAGCGCACCATCGAGCCCTGCCGCACGGCCATCAAGGATGCCGGGGTGAAACTCACCGACATCGCCGATGTCATCCTGGTGGGCGGCATGACGCGCATGCCCAAGGTGCAGGACAAAGTGCGCGAATTCTTCGGCAAGGAACCGCGCAAGGATGTCAATCCCGACGAGGCGGTGGCCGTCGGCGCGGCCATCCAAGGCGGCGTGCTCAAAGGCGACGTCAAGGACGTGCTGCTGCTCGATGTCACCCCGCTCTCGCTGGGTATTGAAACTCTGGGCGGCGTAATGACCAAGCTGATACAGAAGAACACCACTATTCCGACCAAGGCGCAGCAGGTATTCTCGACCGCCGACGACAACCAGTCGGCAGTGACCATTCATGTGCTGCAGGGCGAGCGCGATCGAGCCATTGGCAACAAGAGTCTGGGCCAGTTCAACCTCGAGGGGATCCCCACCGCGCCGCGCGGCATGCCGCAGATCGAAGTGACCTTCGACATCGACGCCAACGGCATCCTGCACGTGTCGGCCAAGGACAAGGCCACCGGCAAGGAAAACAAGATCACCATCAAGGCGAACTCCGGCCTGTCCGAGGAAGAGATCCAGAAAATGGTGAAGGATGCGGAGATTCACGCCGCCGAGGACAAGAAGCTGGTTGAACTGGTCACTTCGCGCAATCAGCTGGATGCGCTGGTCCACTCCGTGAAGAAATCGCTGGGCGAATATGGCGACAAGATCGGCGCGGACGAAAAGACCAAGATCGAAATGGCCCTGAAGGAAGCCGAAGAAGTGCTCAAAGGCGACGACAAGGACAAGATCGACGCCAAGGCGCAGGAACTGGGACAGGCGGCGCAGAAGCTCGGCGAGAAGATGTACGCCGATGCGCAGGCCGCTGCCGGGGCGAAGGAAGCCGGGGACGCCGCAGGCGGCAAGCAACCCGCCAAGGACGAAGGCGACGTGGTCGATGCGGAGTTCACCGAGGTAAAAGACAAGAAAGGTTAAACCCGACGCGCTATGCGCGCGGGTTT